>CAJQMS010000060.1 GCA_905479505.1 uncultured Burkholderiales Genera incertae sedis bacterium
GGGGACGAATGTGTGGTCTTGTCATGATGTTGCCGCATGGGTATGAAGGGCAAGGCCCGGAGCATTCATCTGCAAGAATAGAACGCTATCTTCAGCTGTGCGCGGATTACAATATGCAAATCTGTATTCCTTCAACGCCGAGCCAAATGTTCCACGTGTTACGACGTCAAATGCTGCGGCCTTACCGTAAGCCCTTAATTGTTATAAGTCCCAAAAGTCTGCTCAGACATAAGGAATCCATTTCATCGTTGGACGATCTCGTGAATGGCGAGTTTAAAGTCCTAATTCCAGAGGCCGATGAGTCCAAAGCATCGAAGGCCAAACGCGTGGTGTTTTGCAGTGGTAAGATTTATTTTGAACTCAACGCAATCCGAAATGATAAATCTTTGGATCATATAGCCATTGTTAGACTGGAACAGCTTTATCCATTTCCACACGATGCATTCAAGGAGCAGATTGAGTTATACAAAAATGCTAAAGAGATAGTGTGGTGTCAGGAAGAGCCAGGGAATCAAGGAGCTTGGCACAGAATCCAACATTATATCGAGCGACATTTACTCAAAGGGCAAAAACTCACTTACGCCTTGCGAGCATCTTCTGCGTCTCCAGCTGGTGGATATTCCGCTCTTCATGCTAAACGTCAAAACGCCGTATTGAACGCGGCATTAGGTTTGAATGATTAATAGTTACCATTTTTCGCGACTAACCATTACTGGGAGAGGTCATGCTGATTGAAGTTAGAGTTCCTGCACTGTCTGAATCTGTTGCTGAGGCTACATTATTGTCTTGGCACAAGCAAAAAGGGGAATACGTTAAAAGAGATGAAAATCTGATCGACATTGAAACGGATAAGGTAGTGCTAGAGCTACCTGCCCCTCAGTCCGGAATTTTAACGGAGATCGTTAAGGAAGAGGGTGGATTAGTCGCTGCTAACGAAATTATTGCCCGAATTGATACGGACGCAGTCGAGGACAAAAGGGATCAGACAACCGAGGTAAATGACGTCAAAAATAAAGCGCCCATATCCGCGGGCCAAGGCGCTGTACTTATGCCGGCTGCGAAGAAGCTAGCCGCTGAAAAAAACGTTTCGCTAGGTAACGTTTCTGGGACAGGTCGAGGGGGGCGAATTACCAAAGGTGATGTTATTGCAGCCTCGACAATTAAAAAAGTTCAGCCTGAAAAAAGTGCTGGCAAGCCACCAAGCATTGAGAACAATGTAAAGGGAAGAGCAGAACAGCGTGTTCCTATGTCTCGATTGCGGCAGCGTGTCGCAGAGAGATTGCTCGAGTCGCAAGCAACGGCCGCTATATTGACTACTTTTAATGAAGTCAACATGCAGCCGGTTATCGATATAAGAAGTCGTTACAAGGCTCAGTTTGAAAAAGAACATGGGGTGAAATTAGGTTTCATGTCTTTTTTCGTAAAGGCCGTTGTGGCCGCTCTCAAAAAGTATCCAGTAGTCAACGCTTCGGTTGACGGTGATGACATTGTTTATCACGGGTATTTTGATGTGGGGATGGCTGTAGGCAGCCCCAGAGGTCTGGTAGTACCGATTATTCGAAATGCGGACAACATGGCGTTTTCTGATATTGAAAAAAATATCAGTGATTTTGGGAAGCGCGCTCAGGAAGGCCGACTCACTATAGATGAGTTAACTGGAGGTACATTCTCCATTTCAAACGGCGGGGTCTTCGGTTCGATGTTGTCAACCCCGATCATCAACCCTCCGCAGTCCGCTATCCTCGGCATTCACGCAACCAAGGATAGAGCCGTTGTCGAGGATGGGCAGGTCGTTGTGAGGCCGATGAACTATTTAGCGCTATCTTACGACCATCGGATTATTGATGGTAGAGAGGCAGTCTTGTTCTTAGTAGCCATCAAAGAGGCCCTTGAGGATCCGTCCCGATTATTGCTTGAGATTTAGTGGTCAAGTGTTTTTTTCATTAATTTTGTTTTGAACGGATGTTATGGATACTTTATTTGACGTTGCAGTAATCGGCGCAGGACCAGGTGGATACGTTGCTGCAATTAGGGCGGCGCAACTTGGATTGCGGACAGTGTGTATTGACGATTTTAAAGATGCTGCAGGTAAAGCCAGTCTTGGTGGCACTTGTCTGAACGTAGGTTGTATCCCGTCCAAAGCACTGCTTGAGTCCTCAGAAAATTACGAAAAAGCGATCCATAAATTCCACGAACACGGGATTACCGCATCTGACGTCAAGATGGATGTGTCCAAAATGCTGTCGCGAAAAAATCGGATTGTGAAGCAATTCACCTCTGGAATTTCGCTGTTATTCAAAAAAAATAAGGTCACTAATATTCATGGAAGTGCTGAAATCATTTCTTCAGGAGAGCTGGTTCGGCTTAAGATTTCCGGGTTGAAAGAGGAATATATAGAAGCCAAAAACGTCATAATTGCTACCGGAAGTAGTCCTAGAGAGATGGACTCTGTTCCGGTAGATAACGAATATATTTGTGACAATAAAGGTGCTTTGTCTCTAACTCAAACGCCAAAACACCTTCTGGTTATCGGGGCCGGCGTCATTGGTTTAGAAATGGGTAGTGTTTGGAAACGCCTAGGAGCTAAGGTCACAGTTCTCGAAGCTCTGCCCAATTTCCTTGGTGCGGTTGACGAATCCGTTTCGAAGGAAGCAAAAAGAATTTTCACTAAAAATGTCGGGTTGGATATCCATCTTGGATGCAGTGTGCAAAAGGTTACACGAAAAAATAAAGTTATAACCGTGACTTACACGGAAGCGAGTGCAACTAAAACATTAGAGTGTGATCGCATTGTTGTGGCTGTTGGGCGGGTACCTAATTCGGATGACGTAGGTCTTGATAATGTTGGAATTAAAGTCGATGAACGCGGTTTTATAACTGTCGATCACCATAATCGAACAAACGTTAGTAATATCTACGCGATAGGAGATGTTGTTCGAGGTCCAATGTTGGCACACAAGTCTTCTGAAGAGGGTGTTGCTGTGGCGGAAACCATTTCAGGACAATATGGGGACGTCAATCTTGATACGATCCCTTGGGTTATCTATACGAGCCCCGAGATTGCGTGGGTTGGGCAAACGGAACAAGCCCTCAAGGAAGAAGGAGTGCCATATAAAGTCGGCAAGTTTCCCTTCGTTGCTAGCGGTCGCGCGCAAGCAATTGGTGATAGTTCTGGTTTCGTTAAAATGATTGCTCATGAGGAAACAGACCGAATCTTGGGCGTTCACGTGATAGGACCTTATGCATCTGAGCTCATATCGGAAGCCGTGGTCGCTATGGAGTTTGGAGCCACTTCAGAAGATATCGCAAGAATTGTGCATGCGCACCCTTCTTTATCTGAGGCCATGCATGAGGCTGCACTAGGTATCGATAATCGATATTTAAGTCTTTAGTTTTTGCTTTTGTGATTTTTAGGGCGATTTTGACTTTTTAGCTCCTTCGCATCATAAATTAACACGAGCGACTAACAACAATATGAGTGTATTACGACAGGTTATCGAGGGCAGGGCCAGAGATCTCGGATACCTCCTCGACCCTGCACAGCACGAAACAATTAAGCGACTCACCGACCTGGCGTCCGAGTTAGAGTCTAGTCAAGATAAACCTTCACTCTTCAGTCGAATTTTTTCAAGTAGAAAAGTTTCAAAAGGTATGTACCTTTGGGGCGGAGTGGGTCGTGGGAAAACGTTTTTGATGGACTTGTTTTATGAAAATATAAAATATCAGCATAAAAGGAGAGTTCATTTTCATCGCTTGATGCAAGAAGTTCATCACCTTTTACGAGATTTACAAGGTCAAGAGAACCCATTAAAAATTGTCGGTAGGGATATTGCGTCGAGGGCAACATTGATTTGTCTCGATGAGTTCCATGTATCCGATATTGGAGATGCAATGATTATGCGTAATTTGCTTGAATCCCTTTTTGATGAGGGGGTAGTTATTGTCACAACGGCTAATTGGGCGCCGGATAGGCTCTATGAACATGGGCTTCAGAGGGTACAGTTCATGCCTACAATTGACCTGATTAAGTCGAAAATGAGTGTCGTTAACCTTGATGCAGGCGAGGATTACCGTCTTGTTTCACTTGAAAAAGCTGGCGTCTTTTTCGAGGGTGTCGATGCAGAAACTAAAATGATGGTTACGCAGCTATTCGATTCACTTGCACAAGAGAAACAGACTGGATTGTCGATTGAATTACAAAGAAGGCCAGTTGCTGTTAGGATGCGCTCGCTCGAAACGGTCTGGTTTGATTTTCAGGCAATTTGTGATGGGCCTAGAGGTAAGGATGACTACATCGAATTATCTAAACAGTTCCACACGGTATTTATAAGCGGGATACCTAAATTTAATAAGGATAACGATAATGCGCGTAGGCGTTTTACATGGCTCGTAGACGAGTTTTATGACAGACGGGTGAATCTAGTTCTCGATTCAGCATTTCCGCTTGGAAACTTATTTCAAGAGGCTCTAGGTGGAACAGAAAAGGACCGCACTGAGTCACGAATAATCGAAATGCAGACTAAAAGATACCTTGGCGAGGCGCATATGCCCTAACTGCAATTGTGGTTTTGCTTTTCTTGGGCTAATGGAAATAGACGACAAAAAGCTGACGTAATGTGTCATCAGGTGAATGATTGAAAAACTTAAATATGTGATTGTTGTAAGATTTTTGAGATACAGAGAAAACTAAATATAACTAAAAGGGTGATGTGATGGCTGAATTTAAATCTTTTTTAATTGAAGAGGTCGATGGAGAGGTAAAAAGTGGTTTTAAAATGTTGGAAACCAGTAACTTGGATCCTGGCGAGGTTCTAATAAAAACCGCGTATTCATCAGTCAATTATAAGGACGCCTTGGCCGCGACTGGCGCTGGTAAAATTATTCGTCGGTTTCCATGTGTCGGTGGTATCGACTTGTCAGGCGTGGTCGTTGAGTCTTCATCTGACAAGTTTAAGGTCGGGCAAGAGGTAATAGCGACAAGTTATGACATTGGAGTGGCTCACCATGGCGGCTATGCTGAGTATGCTCGTATTCCCGAAAAGTGGGTTGTATCCATGCCTGACGGACTCGATCTGTATAGTGCAATGGCCCTAGGTACAGCTGGATTCACAGCAGGACTAGCCGTGGAGCGCATGGAGAATAATGGGTTAAATCCCTCGATGGGCCCAGTCGTTGTTAACGGCGCCACTGGAGGTGTGGGTGGAATTGCTATCGATTTGCTGTCAGGTCTTGGCTATTCGGTGACCGCAATGACAGGAAAGATTGAACAGCAAGATTATTTGAAGGGCCTTGGCGCAACTGAGGTTTTAGATATTTCGTCTATTGATCTAACAAAAATTAGGCCTTTGGGGCGAGAGACATGGGCTGGCGCTATTGATAATTTGGGTGGCGATATTTTGTCCTGGCTAGCCAGTACGGTCAAAGTCGGAGGAGCTATCGGATCAATCGGATTGGCGGCAAGTTTTAAATTTAATACGACAGTGATGCCATTTATATTAAGAGGTGTGACGCTGGCCGGGATTGACTCTGTTAATGCAGAAATGCCTATTCGGAAAAAGGTTTGGGGGCGCCTTGCGTCAGATATGAAGCCTAAACATCTGGATAAAATAGTGACGGTAGTCCCATTCGACGAATTGCCAGGCACTTTTGATCTTGTGATGCAGGCCAAGATGAGAGGTCGCTCTGTTGTCAAGATTGCAGACTAAATTTCGTTAAGTTGATTAGGGACAGTCATGTCAGAAAAGATTAAAAACTTTCATCAATCGTCTATCGATTCAACCGATGAGTTTTGGGCTGAGCAAGCGAAGCTAATTCATTGGAATAGTTCTTTTGAGCAAGTCCTCGATTATTCGAATCCGCCCTTTGCGAAGTGGTTTGTCCAAGGTAAAACTAATCTTTGCTTTAACGCTATTGACCGGCACTTGGATGAGAGGTCAGATCAGGCAGCAATTGTTTATGTTTCCACAGAAACGAACGCTGAAGAATCGATTAGTTATAAGGAGTTGTTTCAACGGGTGAACAGTTTTTCAAGTTTGTTAAGCAGCTGTGGCGTGTCAAAGGGTGACAGAGTATTAATCTATATGCCCATGATTCCCGAGGCCGTGTACGCAATGCTTGCATGTGTGCGTATTGGGGCAGTTCATTCCGTCGTTTTTGGTGGATTTGCGTCAGCTAGCTTAGCGCAGAGAGTTGATGATTGTTCCCCTAAGGTTATGGTGACAGCTGATGCTGGATTACGAGGCGGTCGTGTGATTCCATACAAAGGGCTCGTCGACGAGGCGTTAACATTGTCAACGACACCACCAGCTAATGTCATATTAGTCAACAGGGGTCTCGTTTCTGATATTCCTTGGACTTCAGGTAGAGATGTTGATTACAACCAAGTCATCGGAACTCATGAAGATGCGCGAGTTGGGGTGGAGTGGTTAGAGTCCAACGAACCGAGTTATATTTTATATACATCAGGAACTACCGGAAAGCCAAAAGGAATTCAAAGAGATACGGGTGGATACGCAGTCGCACTGGCGGCATCAATGAATCATATTTACGATGCGCGAGCAGGTGACACGATCTTTACGACTTCTGATATCGGTTGGGTTGTCGGCCACTCCTACATTGTCTATGCTCCGCTTATCATGGGAATGACAACTGTCCTTTACGAGGGCTTGCCTACGACTCCGGACCCAGGGGTTTGGTGGAGTCTCGTAGAAAAATATAACGTAAATGTGATGTTCTCTTCGCCCACGGCTATTCGAGTTCTCAAAAAGCAAGATTTAAAATACATCGAAAAATATGACTTGAGCGATTTGAGACATTTGTTTCTGGCGGGTGAGCCACTTGATGAGTCCACTCATAGTTGGATATCAGACGCTATTGAAAAACCGGTCCATGATCATTTTTGGCAGACTGAAACCGGTTGGCCAGTGCTAACGCCGATGCCGGGTGTTGAGTCAACCCAGATAAAGTATGGTAGCCCTTCTTTTCCGGCTTACGGTTACAACCTCAAGGTATTAAGAGAATCAGATGCATCAGAGGCGGATGACAATGAAAAGGGACTAGTGTCCATTGTGCCGCCACTACCGCCGGGATGTATGAGTACGGTTTGGGGTGACGATGAGCGATTTGTGAGCACATATTTTTCAGCTTTTGAGTCCACCATGGTTTATTCAACTTTTGATTGGGGCATTCGAGACGAGGACGGATACCACTTCATTTTGGGCCGTACCGATGACGTTATCAATGTTGCTGGACATCGATTAGGGACACGAGAAATTGAGGAGGCCATACAGGTTCACGCTAATGTCGCAGAAGTGGCGGTTGTTGGCGTTCAGGACGCAGTCAAGGGGCAAATGCCTGTGGCCTTTGTGGTCAGAAAAAAATTAAGTGAGTTGAGCGAAATTCAGCAAAATGAAATTGAAAAAAAGGAAATAATGAAACAGGTTGATCAATCTCTTGGAGCGATAGCCAGGCCGAGAAATGTTTATTTTGTATCGATGTTGCCTAAGACCAGATCAGGAAAAATGCTCAGACGTAGTATCCAAGCCATCACGGAGGGAAGAGACCCGGGAGATTTAACTACTCTTGAAGATTTGTCTGCAATTGAAGAAATCATAAAAGTTACTAGTAAGTAGTATCGGCTATAAAAAGTTAATTGTGATGTATAAAGTTATGAAATTTTTGATGTGGATAAATGGGCTATCCATCCTGTTCTATCTCATCTTGTTGATGGGAGTTGTTTACCTTGACGTTAAAGTGTTTCCATTTTGGGAGGTGTTATCAACGCCACCATTAGCCGTTTTGGAAGTGATTAAAAATTCTAACGATCAGACTGGGCTCAAAGAAATGACTATTCTGCTTTACGAGCATTTAACTGATCAGACTCAAGTCGTTAACGGTTTAATCGATTCAACGATTTTTTGGATTAGAATCCATTTCTTTGTCTCGTTATTTTTATTCGTAGCTAACTTTATTCTTTTGTTGAAGTTGAAAAACAAAAATTAATCTTATAAGACTGCTCGGGGAACCCCAGATTGATTGCGGAAAAATAGATCATCCTTGTTGTAATCCTCTATCAAATAAAATTGTTTAGAGTAGAACGAGATCTTATTTTATTATGTTATTCGAGCGATAGATAAAACTTAATAATACAGCCGCCAGTGCAACGGCCGTATAAAGCTGGAAAGCGTTGAGATATCCGCCCATCAGAGATTGTTGAGTAATTTCTTCCGTTATTTTCAGAATGGCACTCTCTGATTGTGTGTTCCAGTAAGGCGTGATTTGTGGATCTTGAAGCAGGGGGTTCATGGGGTTAATAATTTGACTAAGCCCAGCGTAATTCTCAGCGCTAGATCGTAACAGTATCAAAATGCTTAAGGAGAGGAAAAGGCTGCTCCCAAAATTTCGCATCATATTGAAACATGCGGACCCCTGAACAGTCAGTCGACTACTAAGTGTGGCAAAGGCTAAAACAGTCATTGGGGTATAAGCTAACCCAAAGCCAAATCCTTGAACAAAATTCGTCCACAATACGTCAAACTCGGTGAGATTTATGTTTAGGTTAGACATCTCCCAGCCGGCCCACATCTGTAGAGCCATTCCAGTAATTAGCGCTAATTTTGCATTGAATTTTGTGAATTGAACAACAATAAAAAAACTAGCTAAGTTGCCGAATCCTCTGGCTGACAGTAGGATGCCTGCCGTCGCATCCGGATAGCCTCGTAAATCTTGTAGAAGCATAGGGAATAGTGTGATGGGAGTGAAACTGAGAGCGCCCATCAGTAACATTGTAAAAAGCCCTATTATGAAGTTCCAATTTTTGAACATAGTGCGATCAAAAAGAGGGTTTTTTGAAAAAATCGTACTCGATACAAAAAATAGAACTGCTACGAGGCAAATAAATAGCTCAGCTGATATTTCAAAGGACTCAAACCAATCTAATCGATGTCCGCGATCAAGTAATAATTGGGCAGAACCGATTGCGACAGCAAGACTGAGAAAACCTAACCAGCCGAGTTTACCTGAAGTGCCTCTTTCTTGATCTCCTAGGGCAAAGATGGCAATTATTATTGAAATCGTTGAGATTGGGGCTAGAAATATAAACGTCCATCGCCAGCCTAGGGTCTCTCCAACTACGCCACCTAATATAGGCCCTAGGACAGGACCCATTGTTCCTCCAATCCCCCACAGCATTAGAGCTACCGCGTGGAGCCGTTTGGGAAATGTCGCCAGAAGCATCCCTTGACCGAGCGGCATCAACGGTGCGCCAAAGACCCCTTGAGCGGTTCTAGCCAACAATAAAGTTTCTAAATTGGTCGCAGTGCCACAGGCGATGGATGAGAGAGTAAAGCCGATTAGAGTGCCAACCATGAGGCGACGCCAACCTAACCGTCCCGCTAGCCACCCTGTAATCGGCATTGTGATAGCTGAGCCGACTAAAAATAGGGTCATTGTCCAAGAGGCTTGATCCTGATTGACCGACAGTGCTCCTTGTATGTGAGGGAGCACAATTGTGGCTGAGGTGATGGCCATGCCATACATTAATGTAACAATTTGCACATTGATCAATAACAGCCATCGCCGCGATGGCACCACCGTTTGATCTTCTTTTGACAACGCGGAGGTCATCGAGCGTCTATTATCTTCAAAATGGCTAGTTAGTTTGATGGTTATCGAGCGTTGCGGACTATAACAATAATTCGGAGATGACGAGATATGAGTTTAACAATAGCAGTTTCATTAAATTCATAGTATTTTACTCATGCGGTTGGAAGACTATATGAAAGATCAAAGCTCTAAAGCCTTGTATTTTATTGTTTTTAGTGTTCACGAGTGTTTGTGTGAGTCTTTAAAATAATGTATAGTCTAGCTCCCTTGCCCTACTAGAACCGCATTTCTAGAGGGCTTTTAAAACGCGTTTTAAACGCGTTAACTAACCATAAGGAGATGAATTAATGCGGCATTACGAAATCGTATTTATTGTGCACCCTGATCAGAGTGAGCAAGTTCCAGCAATGATTGAGCGTTATCGCACTCAAGTGACGAACGGCGAAGGTGTCGTTCATCGACTGGAGGATTGGGGGCGTAGGCAGTTAGCGTACCCTATTCAAAAAATACATAAAGCTCACTACGTCCTTATGAATGTGGAATGCAGTCAAGAAGTTCTGAAAGAATTAGAGCTTGCTTTCAAATTCAACGACGCTGTCATTCGGCATTTAACTGTTTCAATGAAGCATGCTGTGTCTGAGGGCTCATTTATGATGAAAGACGATAAAGCTAAGCTAATAGTCGGACAACAACCGGTCGCAGAAACATCAGAAGCACCCGTTGCCGCATCTGAAAAAAAAGCACCAGCTGAGAATGTGAAAGAGACGAAAGAGAGCGCCTAAGGTTATATGTCGTCAACGAATAGCATCAAGTTGTTCGTGACAATTTCGACAAAAGAGGTTCTGCGTTTTTCGCCATCAGGAATTTCCATATTGAAATTTTCTGTGGAGCATCAAAGCGAACAGATGGAAGATCAAAACCTTAGACGAGTTAAGTTAGACCTGGATTGTGTGGCTTTTGGAGACAGAGCGGTTAGTTTAGATCGATTAGGCATAGGACAACAGTTGTTGCTTTCTGGATTTTTAATGAATAAGGGAGCACGATCAAAGTGGCCCATTTTTAACGTTCAAAAGTTTGAAGAAAAATAATTATTGAGATATTGGAGGTTGTGATGGCATTTAGAAAGAAAAACGATAAGCGAAAACCTAGTCGGCCCTTATTTAAGCGACGGAAGTTTTGCCGATTTACCGCTGAGAAGATTGAATGGGTAGACTACAAAAATACAGATATTTTGAAAGATTTTGTTTCAGAAAATGGAAAGATCATTCCAGCTCGAATAACTGGCACCCGCTCTCGCTTTCAGAGGCAGTTATCGGTGGCAATTAAAAGAGCTAGATTTCTTGCTCTGTTGCCATATTCAGACGCTCATTAATTTTTGACGGAATAGACAAATGCAAATCATTCTCCTAGAACAAGTGGTAAATTTAGGTCGCTTGGGCGATCTTGTAAACGTAAAGGAAGGTTATGCACGTAACTTCCTTATCCCTCAAGGCAAGGCACAGCGTGCTACCAAAGAAAATCTTGCTGAATTTGAACAAAAGCGCTCCGAGTTAGAGGCGCAGCAAGCTAAGATTCTCTCTGATGCGCAAGCCAAGTTAGGAAAAGTGGATGGTGTGTCAATTGAGATTCCGCAAAAAGCTGGTGTGGACGGACGTCTTTTTGGCTCGGTCACGCACTTTGATATCGCTGATGCTTTGAATGCTCAGGGTCATGAAATAAATAAAAACCAAATACAGATGCCGACCGGGCCTATCAAGCAGATCGGTGAAACCTCTGTCTCTGTGAGTCTTCACGCTGATGTTGTAGCAACCATAACTGTGACGGTGACCGCCGAGCAGTAAACCCTTCATTGACGGCATTAAAAAACCACATTGAAAGACGTGGTTTTTTTTTAATTCATCGTTAACAATGTCAATTATCTAAGCTTAGTTGCAATTGCTCACTTCCTTACGGACGGAAATGATATGCTCTGATTTACCAATTCCGTACACGTTGAAAAAGAAGAAATTAGGCATGTCTGATCAAGAGCTGTTAGCGATTAAGGTTCCACCTCACTCCGTCGAGGCTGAGCAGTCAGTTTTAGGTGGATTATTGCTTGATAATACCGCCTGGGATCGAGTGGCTGATTTTATGAGTGAATCAGATCTTTATCGTCCTGATCATAAAGTTATTTACCAGCACATAACGCGTCTTATCGGCACCAATAAACCTGCAGACGCGATCACAGTTGCAGAGAGTTTAGAAAACACAAAAGAGCTTGAGCAGGTAGGGGGGTTATCTTATTTAGGTGCTCTCGCGCAGAATACTCCCTCTGTTGCAAACATTAGGCGGTACGCTGAAATTGTCCGCGAACGATCGATTCTAAGGAAGCTGGCTGATACGGCGGCTGGTATATCGGATACAGCTTATAATCCTATGGGTCAGGAAGCAGCTCAATTATTGGATGAGGCAGAGTCTAAGATTTTTTCAATTTCTGAGGAGGGCGCGAGAACCAGACAGGGATTTCAAGACATCCAACCGATATTGACTCAAGTTGTTGAGCGTATTGATATGCTCTATAACCGCGATAATCCCTCGGATGTGACGGGTGTTCCAACAGGGTTTGTTGATTTAGATCGTATGACATCAGGTTTTCAGGCGGGTGACTTGGTCATCGTTGCCGGCCGTCCTTCCATGGGGAAGACTGCCTTGGCACTAAACATCGCGGAATATGTGTCCTTAGACGCGGGGTTACCAATCGGTATTTTTTCCATGGAGATGGGGTCCGGACAATTGGCAATGCGCTTACTGAGCTCATTAGGGAAAATTAATGCACATGATCTACGAACCGGACAGTTAGCAGAGGATGATTGGCGTAAGCTTACCAACGCGGTAGGCCGACTTAGCGAGGCTCCCATCCATATCGATGAGACTCCTGGATTAAACTCATTAGAGCTGCGTGCACGTGCACGTCGGTTGCATCGTCAGTATGGTCAATTAGGGTTGATTGTTATTGATTATCTGCAATTGATGTCCTCCAACAAGCCGGGGGAAAATAGAGCAACCGAGATTTCGGAAATGTCGCGTTCTTTGAAAGGTTTAGCGAAAGAGCTAAATGTCCCAGTTGTTGCATTGTCACAGTTAAATCGCTCCCTCGAGCAGCGTCCCAATAAGCGTCCGGTTATGTCTGACTTACGGGAATCCGGTGCTATTGAGCAAGATGCAGACACTATCTTATTCATCTACCGAGACGAGGTTTACAATCCCGATACGCTCGACAAAAACAAAGCCGAAGTGATCATTGGTAAGCAAAGAAATGGCCCCACAGGAACAGTGATGTTAACTTGGAGCGGGAAACACACTCAGTTTTCGAATTTCGCAAATCCGAATCAGTACTGAATCAGCATATCTTTTCTAGGGCGAAGTGCCCTCTCTTAGATGCTGTCAAGAACGTCCTTGGCGTGATCCTTTACTGAGACTTTTCTCCACTCTTTTTTGATGGTGCCGTCAGGACCGATTAAAAAGGTACTTCTTTCAATTCCCCTGACTTGTTTCCCATACATATTTTTCATTTTGAGCACATCAAACATTTCACACACCTTCTCGTCTGTGTCTGAGATCAACTCGAATTCAAAGTCGTATTTTGATTTAAATTTTTCGTGAGACGCTAAACTGTCTCGGGAGACACCATAGATTTCACAATTTTTTCCGGCGAAATCTTTTCTAAGAGAATTGAATTGTATGCTTTCATCTGTGCAGCCCGGTGTGCTGTCCTTTGGATAGAAGTAAAGCACAATGTGTTTGCCTTTGTGTTCAGAGAGTTTGAATATCCGACCGGAGGTGGTTGGTGCGGAAAAGTCTGGGACTTGTAGTCCGTTTATACTGTTAGCCATGTTTCTCCTTAGTAATCGTAATGTTTAGGGGTTTGTATAGGTCCTGCAAACCTCTTCAGCAATTTCCAGCACACTATCTTCTGATAAGTCAGTAAGAGGATAGTTTCGCGCTTTTGAGAAATTTTTGAAATTTTTGTGCATAGACTTGCTATAGGACACATCATAATGTGTTTTTAGTAAGTCATGAACGAACGCATCCCAAGCGTTATTTTTTATCAAGCTTAACCAATGATTAACAATTTTATTACCATGTCTCGACACGAGTTTTTCGATCTGTGTGATCAGCAGCGGAGGCGTTTCGATTAAATGAATATAGTTTTCTTTTAGGTACGCAGTCCGCGTTTCTAGGCTAGCTTGAACGTTGATGCACTCACCCTGGCGATAGGCATTTATTAGAGCCTCAGGGACTCTTAGATCACCGATTTTTTTACTCTCCGATTCCAAAAAAACCGGTTTGCTTGGATCATAACTCCTGAGTTTGCTCCATAGTTCCGTTTCAAATCTTTTTTGACTTGGTTGAGCTGACTCGGAGTTAAACCCAAGTAGGGAGCCGCGATGTTTAGCTAATGCCTCTAGATCGAGAGTTTGTTCTCCCTTGTTAGTCAGCATCGCGATAAGATCTGTCTTTGCTGTTCCGGTTAGCCCACAAACCACCACATAACTCAACGCGGACGCAAGTTCACTTGTTTCCTCAATGACTTGCCTTCTAAACGACTTGTATCCACCGCTTAATTGTCGAGCTCTCCAGCCGATCTGTCGAAAAACTAATGCCATTGACCCGCTCCGCTTGCCGCCTCTCCAGCAATAAATAATAGGCGCCCAATTTTCGGTCTTCGCAGCGAGTTCGCCTTCCAAGTATTTTGCGATGTTTTTCGATACTAAGGATGCTCCAATTCTTTTTGCCTTAAATGATGATTCATTTTTATATGTCCAACCAATTAGCTTCCTTTCATCATCATCTAACACTGGAAGATTGATTGACCCCGGAATATGATCGAGCCGGTACTCGCTTGGAGAACGCACATCTATGATGTCCTCGTCAAGGCTTAGCTCTGATATACCGATTAAGTCACGCTTCATGAGACAATCTACATTTAGAGTAATAAAGACTAAAATATTGCGGTATTTGTTGCACGAATAAAGTTTGGAGAATCCTGTGAAGTTAACTGAATATGCACATGGCGGCGGGTGTGGCTGTAAAATTTCACCCAGCGTTTTAAATTCAATTTTAAAAGATTTACGCCCCATTGTAGACGAGAATCTACTGGTCGGTTTCGATCAGGCGGACGATGCTGCCGTTTATCAAATTGACGAGGACACTGCGATAGTTGCAACAACTGATTTTTTTACTCCAATTGTTGATGACCCTTTTGTGTTCGGAAAAATTGCAGCAACGAATGCATTGTCGGATGTTTATGCAATGGGGGCGACTCCTTTATTCGCACTAAGTGTTCTGGGAATGCCTATAGACAAATTATCAACAGAGACAATATCTTCCGTTCTCAAAGGGGGGCGTGCTGTGTGTGCTGACGTAGGCATTCCGATAGCAGGCGGACACTCAATTGATACTCCAGAGCCGATTTATGGTCTTGTAGTAATTGGTAAAATTGATCCTCGTAAGATTAAAAGAAACACAGGAGCTCGCCCAGGCGATAGCGTTATTTTAAGTAAACCAATCGGAGTAGGTGTCCTCTCTGCAGCTCTAAAAAAAGGTCTTCTAACCGATGCTGGTTATGAAGAAATGATCACTTTAACGACCCAATTGAATTCTGCAGGTGCCTCATTAGGCAAAATGCCAGACGTCCATGCCATGACGGACGTTACAGGGTTCGGGCTGCTTGGGCATTTAAAAGAGTTGGTTGTAGGTTCAAATGTTTCGGCTGAAATTAGTCTTTCTGCCATCCCTATTTCGCCAACAGCGGTGGAATTTTGTCGTGAGGGGGTGGTGACAGGCGCCTCTGCGAGAAATTGGGCAAGCTGTATCGGTCATGTGAACCACTTTGACGATATAGACGCTTTTTCACTTGATTTGTTAACCGACCCTCAGACCAGCGGCGGGCTGTTAATCACTTGTTCACCATCGATAGAATTGGAAGTATTGGGTATATTAAAAAACGACGGATTTGCGGACGCAAAGCGTATAGGCCATATCACCTCGAGCGGTAATCAGATTAAGGTCATTAAATAAAACACGATATAGGGTCTATGCGCTGAAAGTTATGATAAAATCGCGCGCCACGCCGAATTACGCATTGCTGTCTTCAAGGTTATGGTGTCACCAGCACAGATAGCGCCACTTAAATAATTTAGTCAAATAAAAATTTATGAAAAGTATTCGAAACATAGCTATCGTTGCACACGTCGATCATGGCAAAACGACATTAGTTGATCAGTTACTAAAGCAGTCAGGAACGTTTGCGGCACACAAGCAAGTTTCGGAACGCGTGATGGATTCAAATGACTTGGAGAAAGAACGTGGAATTACGATTCTTTCTAAGAATTGCGCGATCAGTTACAACGACACTCACATTAACATTGTGGATACTCCTGGCCATGCTGATTTCGGTGGTGAGGTTGAGCGAGTATTGTCGATGGTTGATTGCGTACTGCTGCTCGTTGATGCAGTCGACGGACCTATGCCTCAAACGCGGTTTGTAACCAAAAAAGCGTTATCGCTTGGGCTTAAGCCCATTGTGGTAGTCAATAAAATTGATCGGCCAGGGTCTCGGCCCGACTGGGTGATTAATCAGACTTTCGATTTATTCGACAAACTTGGCGCCAGTGAAGGTCAGCTAGACTTTCCTGTTGTGTTTGCCTCCGCGCTTGAGGGATGGGCAACACTAGACGCCGACTCAAAGACTGATAGCTTAGTTCCATTATTCGAAACGATTCTAAAACATGTGCCTGTTCGGGAGGTTGATCCTGATGGACCACTGCAATTACAAGTTTGCTCACTAGATTATTCTAGTTTTGTGGGACGAATTGGTATTGGGCGTATCAATAGAGGGCGAATCCGGTCAGGGCAACAAATATCAGTAGTGTCTGGTCCAGACGGTGATGCGGTTACCAAGAAAGTTAATCAAGTGTTGATATTTTCTGGTCTTGAGAAAGAAGTTGTCGATGAGGCTGAGGCGGGTAACATTGTCTTAATAAATGGGATCGAAGATGTCAGTATCGGTCAAACTATCTGTGCGTTGGGTACGCCAGATGCTTTGCCTTTGTTGACTGTTGATGAGCCTACTCTGACCATGAATTTCGTCGTGAATACTTCACCGCTCGCAGGGAGAGAGGGAAAGTTTGTAACAAGTCGACAAATTAGAGAACGGCTCAATCGTGAATTACAATCCAATGTTGCCTTAAAAGTAGAGTTCACTTCAGACGCAGACACTTTTATCGTATCTGGCCGCGGAGAACTTCATTTGACAATTCTGTTAGAGACTATGCGGCGTGAAGGTTATGAGCTTGCGGTAGGGCGCCCCCGTGTCGTTTTCAAAGAGATCGATGGAGGGCGCCATGAGCCGTATGAGATTCTCTCGGTTGATGTAGAAGAGATAAACCAAGGCGCAGTCATGGAAGAGCTTGGAGTTCGTCGAGGTGAGCTGCAGGATATGAGCCCCGACGGAAAAGGCAGAGTGCGACTCGAGTACCGCATTCCTGCGCGCGGTTTAATTGGGTTTCAGAGCGAATTCCTGACCCTTACAAGAGGTACTGGCGTTGCAAGTCATATTTTTGACTCTTACGACGTAGTCAAAGGGGATATTGAAGACCGAAGAAATGGGGTTTTAGTGAGTCAGGATAATGGGCCGGCGGTAGCCTATGCGCTTTGGAAGCTTCAAGAGCGAGGACGAATGTTTGTTGCCCCAGGTGAAGAGCTCTATGAGGGAATGATCGTAGGTATTCACTCTCGGGATAACGATTTAAGTGTTAATCCGATTAGGCAAAAGCAGTTAACTAATGTCCGATCCTCGGGTACCGATGAGGCGGTGAGACTGACACCCCCGATTGAGTTGACACTAGAGCGGGCGGTTGAGTTTATCGCTGAGGATGAGCTCGTTGAAATCACTCCTAAATCTATTCGACTTCGGAAGAAATACTTGAAAGAACACGAGCGCCGTAGAGATGCACGCGGTGGTAAGGCCGCATAGACTCACGGCTTTGGACGTAATCCATGCGGTAATGTTTGGGTGGCTGCGTAATCGGCTATACTGCATCGATGAATTCTGTACTTGATAGCTCTCAGGGGATCATTTTGAGCACGCTCGTTATTATATTGATAACGGTGATCATTCTGGTCGTCGTTATGCGTCTTCCGCGCAAGATCAAGAACATTCTAGAAAACCTCTCAATTGCCCAATCCAGAGAAAATAGTGAAATTCTTAATGCGCTTGCTGATCGCCTACTAAGAAATCAATCTACGCTTAATGAAAATTTAAGATCATTTCTATCTAACGAATTAAATCAACTGAGAAGTAATTCGGGGGCTTTTCAAGTTAAGTTAATTGAAGAACAGTCGGTCGCAAAAGAGAAAACGTTATCAACTATTGGTGAAATGCGGAATGAGGTCCAAGCTAAGCTCGATCTTATTCGATCGGATGTTATTGCTCGGATACTAGAAAAATTATCGGAACAGAGTCGAGCGGAAAGGGAAATCGTTCAGTCGACAATGAAAGCAGCGACAACGCAACTTCATGATTCAATGAAGCAGCTTGGGAAAGTTACAGATGATCGCTTAGAACAGATCTCAGGAAAAGTAAACGAACGCCTTGAGGAAGGCTTCAAGAAGACAAACCAGACTTTTGTGAGTGTAATGGAGCGTTTAGCGACTATCGATGAAGCTCAAAAGAAAATAGACGGACTCACCACTAATGTTATTGGGCTCCAGGAACTGCTAGGGGATAAACGGTCCCGAGGTGCTTTTGGTGAAGTTCAACTCGAAAATTTAATCCGAAATATGCTTCCACCTTCAGCTTACGATTTTCAATTTACATATAAAAATGGTAATCGGGTTGACTGTGTTTTAAGACTTCCAGAGCCCACAGGAAATGTTTCGGTTGATTCTAAATTCCCATTAGAGAATTATCATCGCATGTTCACAGAAGGGAGGCTCGATAGTGATAAAAATATCGCTCAAAAGGCCTTTCGAGGAGATGTTAAAAAGCACGTCGATGCCATATCGGACAAATATATCATTGAGGGTGAAACTAGTGATGGTGCCGTGATGTTTATTCCGGCAGAGGCAGTATTTGCTGAGATTCACGCTTATCACAGCGAAGTTGTGGAATATGCTATGCGCAAGAAAGTATGGATAGTATCTCCAACGACTTTAATGGCAGTTCTGAATACCGCTAGGGCAGTGATGAAGGATATTGCTACAAGGGAGCAAATTCACATCATCAAAGATGAGTTGAGGCGACTGAGCTCAGATTTCAATCGTTTTGATGATCGTATGAGAAAACTCGCAGATCATATTCGGTTGGCAAATAAGGATGTGGAAGAAGTACGAGTCAGTAGTGACAAGATTACTAAACGATTTAATCGAATCGAGAAGGTTGAGTTGACTGATATAAACAAACAGTCATCGGAACACAGAGTTCCGACGGATGGAGATCAAATTTTATCGACATCATCGAATCCGAGTGATTAGTATGACAATTCAGTCGAACGAGTCGCTTCTCAAGCGTTTAAGTAGGTAGACAATTGTCCATCCTAAAAAAGGTACGACTATTCCTGACAGAATAAAAAATTGAATCTTTTCTTGAGTTGCGGGTTCACCCAACAAAGTCAAAACACCAATCAAACACCAAAGACTCATCCCCACTGCTTGAAATAAAGCATATGTGATGGTCAGAACATAGGCCCACCGCTGACGCATGAAAATACCTACTGCAAAGATGGTATGCAAGCCAGCTACGATTAAATATAAGATTAATTTACCCCCTGTTAAACCGATGGCTAGAACCAGAAGGCATAATGTCGCTAAAGTATTGGCAGTTGTGAGTAATCTTATTCCAAAGGGACGCATAAATTCAGTGGCGATTGACAAAAGATTGTTAGGCGCCTGTTCGTTAAAAAAGTTTTATTTTTGTGAGCCGTAAGTGTTGTGTTTGGCTCTATTTTTTAGCCGTTCCCAATTGTAAACTCTTTGGGCAATTTAGATTGAAAGTAGGTTCGTTTGAGTATCGAAGAAGAAATTGATAGGGCATTTAGTGCTGAGGGTTTACTTTCTGAGGTGGTAAGCGGTTATAAACCCCGCGTGGAACAAACTGAGATGGCTATTGCTATCGGTCGTGCAATAGGAGAAAGATCGCCGATTATTTGTGAGGCGGGAACAGGTACTGGAAAAACATTTGCCTATCTTATTCCGGCTTTTTATTACGGTCGAAAAATTATCGTTGCAACCGGTACTAAGACGCTTCAAGACCAGCTTTTTGATCAAGATATTCAGGTTGTGCGTGATGCACTTAAGCTTCCGATAACTGTAGCGAAACTAAAGGGGCGAGCGAATTATCTTTGTCACCATCAAATAGAGAAAACAAAGTCGGAGCGTTCTTTCTCAAGTCTTAGAGAAGTCGAGTTATTCAACATGTTCGAACGAATGCTTGACACCTCTGAGTCTGGGGATATTTCTGAAGTGAGTATTCCCGAGGAGAGCCCGAGAGTGCAGTCTGCTGTTGTCTCTACGCGAGATAACTGTCTCGGATCAGATTGTCCTCATATCGGCAAGTGTTTCGTGCTGAAGGCCCGAAAGCGAGCACTAGCCGCCGAAGTTGTTGTCGTTAATCATCATTTATTTTTTGCCGATTTAGCGTTAAAGCAAGACGGTTTTGGTGAGCTTCTTCCTGAATGTGATGTGGTTATATTCGATGAGGCGCATCAAGTACCAGATGTGGCTACACAGTTCTTTGGTTCAAATTTAAGCACCAGTCAACTGAGTGAACTCCTAAGAGATTTACGGTATGGATATGTCATTCTCGCTAAGACGAATGACGCAGTTGATGATTTGATAGATCGATTTGAGAAAATGATTCGAGAGTTGAGAATAGCGTTTGAAGGTTACAAAGGACGCTACGATCTAAAGGAGCAGCACCGGTTTAACAAGGCTATTGAAGCAGCAAGGACTCTAGGTTGTGTCGGTGATGAGCTCTCGCAGGCGATTCATGCTATCGAGTCTAATAATTTAGAGCTGCAAAGGTGTCGTGAGAGATTATTAGAGGTCATATCGTTTTCAAAAACTTGGAGCGAAAATGAGGATTCGAGTGTTATCAGGTGGTTCGAGTCTAGCGTCCAAACAGTTCGACTGCACCTCACGCCCATAAATGTGTCCGATGCGTTCAAGACTATTCTTTCATCCGAGAAGCGAAGTTGGATCTTTACGTCAGCGACATTATCAGTATCAGGAGATGTGTCTTATTTTGCTAATCAACTGGGCCTCGAAAAAGCTGAGTTTTTAAGTTGGGATAGTCCTTTTGATTACCCTAATAACAGCATGTTGTATGTCCCTAAGGATATGCCTCAGCCGTCTGACACTGACTACATAGACCGAGTAGTAAGCGAGAGCTTAGGTGCGATTATCGCCGCTAATGGGCGGTGCATGATGTTGTTCACAAGCTTAGCTGCGATGCGATTAGCTCGCGAAAAATTAGCAAATACGTTCGCTGAGCGTGATATCCAAATCCCACTTCTTTTACAAGGCGACGGTTCGAAATTTGAGCTTCTTAATCGATTTAAAAAGCTAAAGAACGCTGTTTTATTGGGAAGCCATTCTTTTTGGGAGGGTGTTGACGTAAGAGGTGAAGGTTTGGTCCTGGTGATTATTGATAAATTGCCGTTCTCGGTTCCAGACGATCCGGTAACAGCTGGAAGAATAGAGTACTTGCGAAGCCAAGGAGGTAACCCATTTATGGACTTTCAGGTGCCGGAGGCTGTTATTTCACTTAAGCAAGGCGCAGGACGCTTAATCAGAGATGAGACTGATACGGGGGTATTAATTATTTGTGACCCAAGGTTGTTGTCAAAACCCTACGGCAAGAGGATTTGGAGAAGCTTACCTTCAATGAAAAGAACTCAAGACATAAACGACGTTTTATCGTTTTTAAAGTCAGCCTGACAAATCACCTCCAAATAGCGAATACGATAATCCCGATTAATATCCAGCTCATTATTACAATGATTAAGGCTTGTTTATATACCGGTTTTGCGTTGGCTTTTAGTTGTCTGATTGCGATAGTTGTGTATGTCTTGATTACACTTTGAGGTGTTATAAGGTTAACAATCATGATGAGCCCGGGAATTATCAATAGCTCGTCTAGAATGCCTAAAATAGGTATGAAGTCCGGTATCAGATCAACTGGCGAGAGGACGTAAGCCGCCATAACTGTGGTAATGACCATGGCAACCAATGATAACTTTCTAGCGCTTAGTGCTAGCCATAAAGCAAAAGCTCGCGTGAAGGTTTTTTTTATAAATTTTTCAAGCGATTTTTGAGACAATTTCTCAGCTAAGCGTTCGCAAACAAGTCGTAGTCGTCAGAGTCAGTGATAATAGTTTTTACGACATCCCCAGGCTGCAGACGAGGCGTATTTTTTATAATGACTGTTCCATCAATTTCAGGAGCGTTGTGTTGGGTCCTGCCAATCGCTACGTGATCTGGTTGGATCTCGTCAATGATCACAGTCTGCGTCGTTCCAATTTGTTTTTTTAGACGATTGGCACTGATTCTATTTTGGTGTTCCATTAATCGTTCCTCACGATCTTTTTTTACCTCTTCAGGCACTGGTGCTTGCCCGAGATCATTAGCAGTCGCGCCATCAACAGCTGAATACTTGAAACAGCCGACTCTATCTAGATCAGCCTCTGTGAGAAACTCCAATAATTCTTGAAACTCTCGTTCAGTCTCCCCAGGAAAACCCACGATGAATGTACTTCTGATAGCTAGATCAGGACAAATTGATCGCCAATTTTGTATACGACTCAGGACATTTTCTGCGTTAGCGGGTCTCTTCATTAGCTTGAGAATGCGGTGTGATGCATGTTGGAAGGGGATGTCTAGGTAAGGAAGAATTATGTTTTCGTTCATCAGGGGAATAAGATCATCCACGTGTGGGTAGGGGTAAACGTAATGAAGTCGCACCCAAGCACCTAACTTTCCTAATTCTTTTGACAATTCCAATAAGCGTGTTCTAACCGGCTTTCCGTTCCAGAAGTCGGTGCGGAATTTTTTGTCAACGCCATAGGCGCTTGTATCTTGTGATATGACCAATAATTCACGGACGCCTGAATCCACTAAAGACTTCGCCTCATCGAGAATATCCCCAACTGGTCGACTGACTAGTTTGCCGCGCATGGATGGGATGATACAAAAGGTGCATTTATGGTTGCACCCCTCGGATATCTTCAAGTAGGCGTAGTGCTTGGGAGTCAGCCTTACATCATGTCTCGGTGTAAGATCAAAAATTGGATTTTTAGAAATCGGGAAATGGGTTCGGATCGCTGACATGACCTCTTGAGTCTGCTGCGGTCCGGTGACTGCTATCACAGCAGGAAATTTTTCTTTAATGAGGTCTGATTTGGCACCTAGACATCCAGTAACAATGACTTTTCCGTTTTCTTTAATAGCTTCGTCAATGGCATCTAGGGATTCCTCAACTGCGGCGTCAATAAACCCACAGGTATTAACGACAACTACATCCACGTCGCGATAGCTTGAACTTATTTGATATCCGTCTGCCCGAAGCGATGAGAGAATAAGCTCTGAGTCTACTGTTGCCTTAGGGCAACCCAGGGAGACGAATCCGACGGATCTAGTGGTCTGTATTTGCAAGATGAGCTACTTTATTGAATGATCAAAGAATGAGAGAAAGGAAAGTTTGACTAGCCGCTCCGATTAGTCAGAGTCTTGACCATTATTTTCTTGCTTTACCATATTTGACGTTAAGGGTGCTTCACTAAACATACTGTTAGTTTGCTGCTGCATCTGCTTTTGCATGGCGACAAAAGCTCTCGCATTTTGCTCAAGATAATTCGTCATTAGCCCTTGAATTGCCGGCCCTTGCATGTCGATAAAGTTAGTGTATGTTTCCGGATCGAGTGTATTACGGTTATTAGAGTTTTCCGTTCCGTTCGGTGGCGTTTGAAGTTTTTCTTGAATCTCCATAAATGTTTGGAGATTTTTTTCGAGGTAACAACTCATCATTTTCTGGAACTCATCGCCGTAAGATCTAATAATTTGATAAAGGGTATGCGATGAGAATATTGGTGACCCGTTAGATTCTTCTTCTGTAATTATTTGAAGAAGGATGGAACGAGTTAGATCGTTGCCTGACTTTGCATCAATGACTTGAAATTGACATCCATCAATGACTAATTGCTTGACGTCATATAACGTAATGTAAGTACTTGTTGCGGTGTCGTAGAGACGCCTGTTTGGATATTTCTTAATTAATCTGTTTTGTGAAACCATATGGTGTTGCCTCGGTTCAGCTGTATTAATTAGAACGTTAATTCCAAAAGAGCTTCAATGGAATTCTAAAATTAATGTCACTAAACTTATTATATGCAAAAAATCGCATAACAGTTATGCAACATCAGTTGAAGTAAGTTTGAACAATTAATTAATGGACGTGCACGAGGTGGTCAGCTGCAATAATTGTTCCCACTCCCAGCACAATTAAAACGATTTGTTGACACGTGGCTTTCATGTCTGTTTTTTTGTGGAGCCCTGGAATTAAATCTGCAACGGCGATGTAAATCATGCTGGCTGCTGCGAGTGCTAGAAAAGGGGCTATCAGACCATCCACCAGTTCAAATGCAAAATATGCCAGGAGCCCGCCTATTAAAGTTGCAACGCTGGACAGTAAATTCCATATAAGTGCTTTTCGTTTGGAAAATCCAGAGTTCAGCAAAATAAGGAAATTACCAACTTCTTGAGGGATCTCATGGGCAGTGATTGCGATAGTGGTGATAATACCTAGCCGAACGTCCGTTAGAAACGCTGCTGCGATGAGTATTCCGTCAACAAAGTTGTGGAACGTATCTCCGATGAGGATCATAACGCCAGCGCCCCCTGAGTCTGATTGTGGCGCCAGCTTGTCGTGTCCTTCGCATGATTCGTAATGACAATGCCGCCAAATGACGAATTTTTCTAAAACAAAAAAACCCAGGATACCTCCAAGAATTATCGCTGATAGGAAGTGCGCGTCGGGGTTTGTCTCCAGCGCATGAGGAATTACTTCGAGGAACGTTGCGCCGAGTAGTGCGCCTATAGCGTAGCTGACAAGTTTATGGATTGTTTGTCCGGTTGCTCGATAAGAAAGCCAAGCGGCAGCTCCAACGCTGAGGGTGGCCCCAACTATAGTGCTACCGATAATCCAGATGAGAGGCGACATAGGTTCGTTTGACCGATAAAATTAGCGAGCTATTATAACGAATTTGATCCCTAGTTAAATTAATAGCTACCTATTTTCGATCCAGATCAATGCAGCCATTCTGCCTGTTGGATTGTGGCGGCGGTGCGAGAAAAATTTGTCCTCTTCTGTGAGCGTACAAAGTTTTGAGTCATAGATTAAATTTACGTCGAGTTTCTCAAGTTGGTATCTCGCTATTCCGAATAAATCAGCACAATAAGTGCCATCAGGTCTCTCTGTGACATACTTAATGTACTTTTCGTCAAGTTGCAAAAAATGATCAATAAAATCATCTCTTACCTCATATTGCCTCTGACTTATTGCCGGACCAAACTGAACGATTAAAGACTCTGGTGAGGATTCGAATCGTTCGATGGTCTTCTTGATTATATTACAAGCTAATCCTTTCCAACCTGCGTGAATCGCTGCGATTTCATCGCCATTTTGATTGGTGACTAGAATGGGTAGGCAATCAGCCGTCATGATCCCGCAAACAGTGTTAGGTCGTTTCGTAAAGACCGCGTCGGCCTCTGTTGACTCCTCTACATCCTCTGCCATGACCAGTCTGTTTCCATGAACTTGTTTGACCCATTTTGGAGGAGAGGGTAGGAATTGATGAAGTTTTTGACGATTTTTAAATACATTTTTTTCGTCGTCCCCGACAGTTAGACTCAGGTTAAAGGATTTGAAATTACCTAGACTGTAGCCGCCGTTGCGTGTTGTAAAAAAGGCTCGTACGACTTTGGGAGCCACCCAGTTCGGTACTATGAGTTCAGATGGATCCATCGTCAGCAGACTTTAGCGCGCTGGCAAGTGATTGCATGTCTGATGGAGCCTCTGCAGTCCAAGTCATTTCTTCATCTGATTTGGGATGTTTGAGTGAAAGGCTCGTTGCGTGAAGCGCTTGGCGGTCAAAAGGTAGGGTTTTAAGAAGAGTATCGTAATGTTTAGAATGTCCGGTGTAGGTC
>CAJQMS010000061.1 GCA_905479505.1 uncultured Burkholderiales Genera incertae sedis bacterium
AATGGGTATTTTGTTGAGAATATTATTTCCGATCGTTCCGCACGTTACTGAGCGTTTATGGAGCGAGTTAAAATTTAGTGGAGAGTTACAATATGCGTCATGGCCATGCGTCGACGAGGAAGCCCTCACTCAAGATTCGGTGGAGCTAGTAGTACAAGTAAATGGGAAGTTGAGAGGGAAAATTAAAGTCTCAGTAGGCGCCTCAAGAGAGGAAATTCAACAGCTAGCCATCACTGAAGAGTCGATTCAAAATCACGTTCAAAGTCAGCCGATTAAGAAATTTGTGGTAGTGCCTGGCCGGCTAGTCAATATCGTTATTTAATTTAAGGAATCTTGGGGTTATTTGTTGTAATGAAAACAAAATTTTTATTATTTCTGCTGATTGTTGCCTTCCTCTCCGGGTGCGGGTTTAAGCTTAAGGGAGGCTGGGAGATTCCTTATGAAACTGTTTATCTGCAAACAGATATGAATTCTCGAGTTGGTAGAGCTTTAAAAAAGAAGATCAGTAGGAAGTCAAACGTCGACCTTGTTGATCAGGTGAATTTGGCCGCAATAGTCGTTACTGTTTTGGGTGAAAATTCAATGCGAGAAGTTTCGGTGTTATCCAACGCGGGTAGTGTTGACGAGTACGAGTTGATTTATACGGTACGTTATAAATTTTACTCTCCAAACGATGCTTCGATGGATATCGAGAGTCAGTTAGTATTGCGCCGAAAGATCACACATAGCGATTTAGAAATCGCGGCTAAATCGAATGAAGAGGACGCATTAATTTCTGATATGGCATCTGAGGCTGCGACGAGAATTTTGGTTCGCCTGTCGCGGGAAGGAAGTTAGGTTATGACGTTTGTAGTGAATTCGACTTTGTGTTTTGGACATGTTTATTTATGTGACGGAGTATGAAATGACATCTTCGATTGGCGATGTTAAACCGCAGAATATGATGTTCGATGAGCCGTTGCTACTTAAAAGTGGAGAGACGCTCACGGACTATCAATTGACCTATGAGACATACGGCTCGTTAAATGAAGATAAAAGCAACGCTGTGTTGGTATGCCATGCGCTCAACGCCTCACATCATGTCGCCGGAACGTATGATGGAGATGCGAAAACCCTCGGTTGGTGGGATAACCTCATCGGTCCGGGGAAGCCGCTCGATACCGACCAATTTTTTGTAATTGGGGTTAATAATATCGGAGGTTGTCACGGTTCAACGGGGCCTTCTTCAATAAACCCCGCGACAAACGAGCCTTGGGGCAGCTCCTTTCCCATGGTCACTGTTGAGGATTGGGTTGAGGCTCAGGCACGACTTGCCACGAGGCTTAAAATTGAGGTTTTTGCTGCAGTAATGGGTGGAAGCCTCGGCGGCATGCAGGCTTTACAATGGACAATTGATCAGCCTAAGAGGCTTAAAAATGCTGTCGTGATTGCTGCGGCGCCTCGATTATCAGCACAAAATATTGCTTTTAACGAGGTGGCAAGACAAGCGATAACTTTAGATCAAGAATTTTTTGGTGGTGATTATTATCAACAAAAGGCTCTACCACGCAGAGGGTTGAAGATTGCCCGAATGATCGGTCATATTACTTATCTGTCTGATGATTCAATGGATTTAAAATTTGGGAGAGCTCTTCGCGAGGACGCGCTGCGGTTTAATTTTGGCACTGATTTTCAGATCGAATCGTATTTAAGGCATCAAGGAGATAAATTTGCAGAAACGTTCGACGCTAATACTTACTTGCGAATTACTAAAGCTTTAGATTATTTTGATCCGGCGGCGAAAAATGCCGGAAATCTCTCGGCGACGCTTACACAGTCGGAATCGAATTATCTAATTATTTCCTTTACATCTGATTGGCGTTTTTCTCCGAGTCGATCTCGTGAAATCGTTGAGGCGCTTGTGGCAAATAAATTAGATGTCTCTTACGCTGAAATTGATTCACCGCACGGCCACGATGCATTTTTAATGGATGAGCCGGTTTACCATAACTTAGTTCGTGCGTACTTTACTCGAATTTGGAGGGATAGTAACAATGTGTGCTGACCAGGTGATAAAGCGGCAGGATTATGAAATTATCACTGCGCTTGTGCGTGATGAGGCGACCGTTCTGGACCTGGGGTGCGGTGACGGCTCCCTCTTGAGTCATTTAAGCGATACGCGAAATATTTCAGGCTACGGAGTGGAGCAGGACGATAAAAAAGTTTTAGCGAGCTTGAGTAATGGTATCAATGTAATCCAAGCGGACCTGGAACAAGGTCTGTCAGGTTTTGCTAATGACGCGTTTGATTATGTGATTCTTTCTTTGACGTTGCAAGCTGTCCATGAAACTGAAGCGATTATTGAGGAGATGCTTCGCGTTGGTAAACAAGTGATTGTAACTTTTCCAAATTTTGGATTATGGCGGCATCGGTTACAAATTTTTTTAGGTAAGACGCCAATATCCAAGGAATTACCTTACCAGTGGTATGACACGCCAAATGTACATGTGTTGACGATCAAGGACTTTGAAGAATATTGTAAGACGCATGGTATATCTATACTTGAACGGATCGTAATTAATGAGGCTGGTAACATGGTTAAAGCCCTTCCTAACTTGTTAGGTGCGTTAGCAATTTATCATTTTAATAAGGTTGCTAAGTAAACCTCTGATGTTTTATTAGTTTTTTTTA
>CAJQMS010000062.1 GCA_905479505.1 uncultured Burkholderiales Genera incertae sedis bacterium
CACCACCCGTCTTGGCTGCCAGCACAGTTGTAATTGCAGCCGTCAGCGTTGTCTTACCGTGGTCAACGTGACCAATGGTCCCAACATTCACGTGCGGTTTTGTCCGCTCAAACTTTCCCTTTGCCATAACTAACCCCTAATCAACTGGAACATCTTAAAATTTAGACACTAAACATTCGCGCATCATACATGGTGCCCATGGCGCGGATTGAACGCGCGACCTCTCCCTTACCAAGGGAGTGCTCTACCACTGAGCTACATGGGCACACGGTTAAAGCATTTTTGGAGCGGGTGAAGGGAATCGAACCCTCGTCATAAGCTTGGAAGGCTTCAGCTCTACCATTGAGCTACACCCGCAGGCGCAACAGCTTCGCGACCGCTTCGACGCTTAGCGCCTTGTGTCGAAAAGTCTTAATTCTTGTTGCTATTACAAACGCCCCAAAAAATTCACTACAATAAAAACAGCATAACATTTGTTGGTGGAGGGAGAAGGATTCGAACCTTCGAAGGCTGAGCCAACAGATTTACAGTCTGCCCCCTTTGACCGCTCGGGAACCCCTCCGAACGAAGCGTGGCATTATCAGGTTTTAAGATTTTGTTGTCAATCATTGACTTATGGCTAATTTCAGTCACATCACAACAAGATGTCTTAATTAGCTTTTTATAGCGGGACATTCGAGCTCATTATTTTTTATTTTAAAAATGCATAACTTGTTACACTTCAAGGGTTTCGAACGAATAAGGAGGATGTCATCGACCCGGAAAAAGAGAGCACTATCGAAGAAAATGAAAATCTAAATCGATACGACAACCGAATGTTCAGATTAAAAAACCCGAAAGTGTCTGGGCCAATTTTAATGATCCTTGGATTGATTGTAATTTGGATTATTGCGAATTTGAAATCCCCAACATCATTTAATGAAATTTTCACCTTCTTGATAGTGATCCCAATCCTAGGATTTCTGCCAGGTCTATCGTTAGCCGCTTGCCTAATGTGCGTAGCAATAATGAAAGATAATTCACCCAACTATCAGTCTAACTTAGTAAAAATTACTCACTTGATAGCCCTCACGCTGCATTTGCTCGCAATTATCTTTTTCATAAAGACCATACCGATTTTTTTTAGCTAAGATGGCAAATCTAATCAATCTATAAGCAGTTACAATTTATATTTTTCAGCTTAGCGTGGAGGGCGATAAGACACATGAAAATAGATTTAAATTTCGGTCGAGGAACCATACCTCTTAACGTGGACGATGCATGGGACCATATCATTGTCAGAAAACGGACTATGCCGGTCGAGAAAGAGCCCAAATCAGCGATTCAGCGAGCGCTTGAGAATCCAGTTAATACCCCACCGCTCTCAAACAAAGCGAAATCCTGCAGCAATGCATGCATTCTTATTTGCGACATTACGCGGCCAGTTCCAAACCAATTAATACTCCCAAAAATTGTATCGATCCTTCTGCAAAGCGGAATTCCCAGAGAAAATATAGAAATTTTAATTGCGACCGGGCTCCACAGACCTAACGAGGGTGAAGAACTCAGGCAGCTCATTGGAGACGACTGGATCCTAAAGAATATTAAAATTTCTAATCACTTTGCGAAAAAAAACGAAGACCATGTTTTTGTCGGCACCACCAGCAAAGGCACGGCAGTGAAAATCGATAGACGCTTTGTCGAAGCTGACCTGAAGATTGTGACGGGCTTAGTCGAGCCACATTTCATGGCAGGTTACTCGGGAGGGCGCAAAGTCATTGCTCCTGGCGTCGCACACCAAGACACCATTACTACCTTCCACAACCATAAGTTTATGTCGAATCCAAACGCGGACAGCTGCATCTTAAATGGCAATCCACTGCACGAGGAACAATTAGAAATAGTCTCCATGTTGGGAGAAATAATGTGCGTCAATACTGTTCTAGATGAGGACAGAAACCTTTCTTTTGTCAACTACGGGGAAATCATTGATAGTCATATGGAGGCTGTCACCTTCGCTAAACATTACCTCTCAGTCCCGATAGATCGCAAATTTAATACGGTAGTCACGAGTGCTGCTGGCTACCCGTTGGACGCGAGCTACTACCAGACTGTGAAGGGAATGGTTGTCCCATATCAAATTCTGGAGCCTGGCGGAGACCTGATAATCGTATCCGAATGCGCCGAAGGAATTGGGTCTGCAGAATTTAAGAAATCTCAAAAGAAACTGATAGATATAGGACCCAAACTTTTTTGTGAAGAGATCTCTAAAAAAGAATATGCTGCCGTAGACGAGTGGCAAACTCAGATGCAGACTAAAATCATGAATGTAGGAAACGTTCATTTATATGCAACTGGGCTGACCCCATCACAACAAAGGCTAACAGGAGTAAATGTTTTAACAAATCTTAACGAATTTGTTAGATCCAGAGTTGAACGCAATTTTGAGCTCCTGGGAGAAGCGAGCCTAGCAGTGATACCTGAAGGGCCCTACGTAGTTCCCACTTTGAGTTCGGGTAAATAATAATTTCCAAGTCGGAGGGAGTAAAGTGATTAGCAATCGAGTGGAAGTAAAAATAGCTGGCGGCCTGAATTTCCCGCTCAACAAAATGGTTCGCATTCAGCAACACTTCGATGATAAA
>CAJQMS010000063.1 GCA_905479505.1 uncultured Burkholderiales Genera incertae sedis bacterium
CCACCAAGCCCAAAGACATTGAATGAGTACGAAGAATTTCGTAAAACAGACAAACAGTGAAAAGCAGGACAAGCGACCATCGACTCTGCCCTAAATCCGCGAGCAAAAATCGCGCAAGATAAAAAATAGCAGGGCCTGACAAAAAGCCCCACTATTTTTTCTCGGGAGGTGTCTCTATCAGTCAGGGAATACCATCGCGTCCTGGTTTGCCGCAGCGGGGTCATCAATTTCTCCCGCCGCTATCCTCGCTTTTTCAGTTGCACGAAGATACGTGACCAAACTGACGATCTCGGCGTCGCTCAATACGCTGCTAAACGCCCCCATCTTTCCGCCTCGGCTTCCGGTTCGCGGCGTTCCTGAGTAAATCGTTTCGAAAATCTCGCTGTTCGTATTGCCGCGGAACATGAACTTACCGCAACTGAGGCAAGGAGCGCGGCCCGTACCGACCGCCTCTCCGCCATGACAAGCCGAACATTTCTCAGAAAAAATTCCCCGACCCTGGTCAACGACTGTCATGTCACTGATCGGGACTGCCAAGTCATCAAGATGCATCTTGTGCTCCTCGGCGTGCGCGCCTGCCGCAAACAATAAGATACTAGCTGTGAAAAATATCGTAAAACGTGATGTCATGACCTGCGCCCCTAAAGTAATGATCAATTGTGAGCATACAGGTACTAAAAAGTTCAATAGAAACCTAGGCTAATTCACTACGTAAAAGGTGCTTGCAAGAACCCTATCGGAACTTTTTGGTGTTCGGCCCGTTCTGACCCTTTTTTTGAAGAAAAGTGCGAGATGATTACTGTTTTCTATGACGATCAGTGCGGTTTATGCCGCAAAGAGATTGCTGTTTATCAAAACCAAGACAAACACGGACTGTTTAACTGGCAACGCCTCTCGGAAACAACATTTGACCCTAATGAACAGCGGTTTAACCTAGTTCAAGCACTAGAGAGACTACATGTCATTAACCACCAGGGAGATGTGAAGATTGGGGTGGACGCTTTCATCTTGATTTGGAACCAATTACCGTACTGGAAAATTCTCGGATTTTTTGCGTCCGTAGCGCCAGTCAAATGGTTTCTAAATTTGGTTTATGACCAGTTCGCGAAGCGCCGGTTCAAACGTCTGGACCATTGTCAATTAGCACTTGCGGAGCAAATGAAAAAACAAACATAGAGTTGAAGACTAAAATGTGTCGCTGATCATCGACAAACAATCCACTCTCACGTCGCTCACTCGAGTACTTTCCGAATTTCAGTTTCATCGGACCATTCCAATATCCCAGTCCGGATATCCCAAACCTGCAAATTGACTTTGTAATACACATCCCGAATATCCGAATTCTGTTTTACTATTGATCGTATATTTCCCTCCAATCGATACGCAGCACCCACCATTTCCCCTTTGGGAGCAGCAACTTCCTGATCGTAATATTCGTCATCCGCTTGACGATCTAACTCACTAATTTGCTGAGCCATCGCATCTTCGTCAACTACAAACCGAACCACACCGCTGCGCGCCAACTCGGTTCGAATAGAATCGGTAATCCCGCGAGTATCAATGTATTCACTTGTGAGATTCTCAACATCCTGCACCGTAATCAGTGGCCTCTTTCCCTCAACAACTAGTGGGGAGGTCAAAATGGAACGAGTCATTTGCTCCGCGATTGATTGAAGGTCAGTGGAGCCAAACTCAATCGTCACAGTCTCCACCCCTTTGGGGTCACCATACCTAACCGATTTAGAGCACCCCACGATGACGCTAACAACCATCAATAGTGCGACCAGCGGAAAATAAGCAGTTTTCAACATCTCAGTACCTCCTACTCTTTAATCAAAAATTTTGCGTCTGTCGCCAGCCAATTGGGTGCAGTACTACGAATTGTTTTAATTTCTTTGGAATAGAAGTACACCGGTTTCCACGCTTCCTCATCACCAAGCAGCAAACCTTCCTCGTTCAACCAATCAAAACGATAAGCTAAAGTTCTCTCGGATTTTTTAGTATTCTCAACCTCAACAAAAATACGTAATATCCCGTCTTTGGAGATACACGACATGTTGATCACTTCGACGTCCTCGATGTCCCCCAGGTAGACAACATCTCCCTTAGGACAAGCATTTTTTGCTCCAGAAAACGAACATGACGCTAAAAAGATCAGGCCGCTTAAAAAAACTAACCATCTAATTTGTTTCATCCAAATGCTCATGTTTCCTCACTAATTGATTAGTTAAACGAGACCTGGTTAACATACCATTGCGACCCCACTTGTCGGACAAAAAGTAACATAAATCGGCCAGTGACGAGCACTTCCAAAGAATGGGAGCGTGATCCCGACCTGAGTTCCAATGTGCGCGTGCCGCGGGTAATCAGCTGACGGGCGATTCCGATATTGCGGGGTAATAAGCGCCAGCTGCGGTCATCTGCTAACTCAGTAACAACTCCAGCCAACCCAATCAAACCGCCCATCAGACCGGAATCATCTAATTCATCAGCCGCATTTTGCATGGCAACTTTAACACCACTTCGAAGAATACCGCGCGCAATGATGGTAGGCATCTCATCTTTTAGAGCTCGACGAGACATCGCGTCAATGTCAACGACATCTGAGCTAAATTGAAGCGATGACTCCCGCATGGTCAGCCCAACGTCCTCCGTCACTTGAGGTGCGTTATACGCAGGCGCTGAAAATGGAACGTAAGTGGCGTCGCCGCCTTGACCAATTAGAAGTGCAATCTCAATGGATTTTTTTACCGGTGCTAAACCGTGCTCGAAAATCACAAGCAAGTCTGTCGAGTCATCAACCTTTGCGCGACTCATTCGAGTATTCAGGGTTTTTGCTCCCGGTAGCAAATCAAGCGCTTTAGGCCTGAGTTCGGCGGCCTTCCTGTAACCAGGCGCAGCAAGACTCGGCTCGCCCAATTGCTCGTATACAAACCCGGCAAGATAATGGCTCAAAGCATTTTCGTAACTATTCCGAAGATTGCTTATATCTGTGGACTCGAGGGTGTCGGCAGGATAGTCGGGAAAATCTAATAGGCTATAGTTTTTTTCGGTTTGCTCCGCCTGTAAATGTTGTCGTTGACGGCTCCGAAAGTTTTCAATGACTGCCTCTCGTTCATGCGTTGCCTTAATCGCGACTCGCGCAGAAGGCATATCTTTCATCATGAGGTGAGTGAGGGCAATACGAGAGGCCAGCATCACTTTCTCGAAATCATACCCTTGATAGGTTTTAATTTTATCGTTAATCAAAACGGAACCCACATCTTGTATGACCAGGCTTGAATCTAGCCTTGCCAATGACTCCCAACTAGTAACGATCTTATTGGCAATCAACCAAGATCGTAGCGCTTGCTCATAGTCGCCTTGCAACCAATATAACTCACCCAGTTCAAGGTGATAAAGAAGCGTGTCGTCGTTCGAAGATAAGTATCCATGTGCATCAATAGCTTTCTCAAGGTTTCCTTGAGATAAAGCCTCTGAGACGTCACTGAGCCTGCTTTCGTAGCGAGATAACGATTGGCATCCGGTCAGGTTGATAGTGAATATAAGACACGCTAGATAACAACCGCGCGCCAAACTCCTAACTACCCCCATGAAAGCAACCTTTCCTCAAAAAAAATCATAAATACGCGTCACCATGATGTCAATCTGCAATGTACCTATCTGGTGTAAACAAAGTCGACTGGGTACAAGTATCCCGTTCGCAATCATTTTATCAATTTATGCTTTAATGTCGTTAAAATTTATCGATAATTGCGCGGCGCTGAGGAAACACGAATGTCTTTACTAAGCCTGATTGGATTTACTTTACTTACCAGTGTGATGTGCAGTATTTCCCTCTCTTATGCCGAGGGTAAAACAGCTCAACAATTAGTTGGCGCTTGCGCGCGATGCCATGGAGCTGACGGAAATTCCAGCTCTGGTCAATATCCGAGTTTGGCCCGGCAAAATGAGGAATATCTCATCAAGCAATTACATGATTTCAAGTCAGGTGCACGATCAAATGGTCAAATGTCACCACTTGTCGGCGTGCTGGATTCCGAAGATATTGCGATACTCGCTAAGTTTTATCATGAAGAGCACATCGTACGGCAACGTGGCATCGACGAGGACCTTGCTAAAATCGGCAAGAGCATCGCGATGGACCGCGGATGTAGTGTTTGCCATCAGGCAAACTATCGAGGAGCTGGGCTGGTGCCACGTCTCTCTCGACAAAAAAGGGTGTATCTTGAGAAAACGATGAAGGACTTCAGGGACGAGAAGCGCATTAATGATAATGGCCTCAAAACAGATTCGATGAAGCCTCTCTCCGACGACGAAATCAAAGCCCTTTCTCATTTTCTAGCGGGAATGTGAATTTCACGCCTAAAGGAATAAAAGATATTCTCATTCTCGCGTATGACAAACAGCATAACGAGAGTACCTTAAGGACACGGTAAAAGGTGTTTCGTCATACACACCTGCTTACACTATAAAAATTATTGATGATCTGCGTTAACCCAAAATTATTTCACAAGGACGAGTCATGACGAAGATGAGTAACGAACAACTCGCATATTACAAGGAAAATGGCTACATATTCCCGGACTTTAAACTACCCGATGATCTCACTCATCGTCTCCAATCAGGTATTGACTCAGCCATACAACGATTGGGGGATAAGTTTAAGCCTGAGGATATTCCGAACCCCCACTTCCTCGACTTTTCTTCAGAAGGTGTAAGCAACCCCTTCATGGAGGTTGCGTCACACCCTGGGATTCTTGATCTAGTGGAACAAATTATTGGACCCGACATCATTCTTTGGATAGCACGCGTTTTTTGTAAACCTAGCATCACAGGAAGAGAAGTGCCGTGGCATCAAGATGGGGAATACTGGCCAATGCGTCCACTTGAGACTTGTACAGTTTGGATAGCTCTAGACGAGGTCACAACAAAAAATGGGTGCATGCGCTTTATTCCTGGATCACATGATGCTGGCTTATACAGGCATCACATGTCCGACCGTAAAGACCTAGTTCTCAACCTGGAGCTTGATGACGATCAATTTGATGAGTCAAAAGCAGTCAATGTGGAATTAGCACCAGGGGCAATATCGATGCATCACGTGAAGATAATCCACGGATCACACGCCAATACTTCGGCCAGTCGAAGAGCTGCACTCGTCCTACGCTACATGCCGGCATCGTCACACTATGACCGATCCTTGGTCAACCATGATCGATTCAAGAGCCCATTCAACCTCACCGAGCAACCTTTGATGCTAATGCGCGGTAGTGACGTTTCTGGGAAAAATGATTTAGTTTCTAACCATGATTACTGGAAAGAACGTTACTCTAAAGTCTGAGGAAATCCTTGTCGTTGATCATTGGAATTGATGGGTGTCGAGCAGGCTGGTTTGCAGTTTGGCACGATCACGAAAAGGTCATTCAATCCAAAGTATTTCGATATGCAAGCGACCTAATTACACACTTCAAAACCAATAAACCCATTATTATCGGGATTGATATGCCCGTTGTTTTAAGTGACTCAATCCCAAGGGAGGCAGATCAGCTGGCTAGAAAGTTACTAGGTAAAAAATCTTCGTCTATCTTTACGGCTCCCACACCTGGAATGTTGCGCCAAACAAGCTATGAAGATGTCACGAAATTTTCTAAAGAAAATTACGGGAAGTCTATTTCAATTCAATCTTGGCACTTATTTCCGAAAATTAAAGACCTCAGAAAAATCACAGATTGCAAGCACCTCGATATCCATGAAATTCATCCGGAATTAAGTTTTCGATCGATGAATAACGATGTTGTAATTTTGGAGCGAAAAAAAGACTCAAAAGGATTTGAGATAAGAGAAGCTCTTTTAAAACGCGAATTTTCCACGCTGGATTTTCAGGGAATACGAGATCAATACCTTAAAAAAGACGTGGCGAATGACGACATTTTAGATGCCTTGGCCGTCTTATGGAGCGCGCAAAGAGTGGCCCGCAGAGAAGCTACTTTTTTACCCGCCAATCCAAATAAGCCAAAGATGTCGATCGCCTTTTAACAGGCTTTCACATAAAAATTCGGACACCAAACTCAATATTCCACTTAAAGGAGAACGGAGTACTATCTCCCCATAGTGTCGTTCCGGGTCGAACGTAGTACATTGTTTTACCCTCTACGAAACGACCATACTCCAAATCGAACGTACCAGTGGATTGGTCGTTTCTTTCATGATCCCAAATGAAAGCAGGATCCGACATTAAATAGTATCCGTCAGTGAGGATTTTGACTGTTGTTCCCTTGATCGTTGTATTTCTTGAATCCGAGCTTGAGGATCCACCCAAGGTATCAACATATTGAATAGAAGGGAAAGTAACTATTTTCGCTTCAGGAAATCTCATAAATCCAGTCACCACCGGAGAGATCGTGTATTTATCTCCGCCCAGCGC
>CAJQMS010000064.1 GCA_905479505.1 uncultured Burkholderiales Genera incertae sedis bacterium
CGAGAAGTTCGGTGGCGAACTTCTCTAATGCGTATTTGTGTGCATTTGAAATATCGGATTGAGACCTCTTTCGTGCGTTTTCCAACTCAGCGGTAGTGCGAAGCCATGCATCTTTGTTTTTCTCAGCCTCTAACAAAGCTTTTACGAGTTGCTCCTCAACACTCTCTGGTCGGTCTGACGCCGAGGGATCTATTTGAGTTTGCGAGTTATCAGGCGACCCTTGACCGGCCTCTGATTCAACAGGAACTGGATCTTGCTCAGCCGCTAACTCAGCGAGGTCTTCATTTTTACTTGGTGAAGATGACGTTTTATCGGACATTGTGATGATGCTCCCTATTTTTCATACGTTGCTAAATGAGGTCGAAATTTTCATTTTCAAGTGTTATGTTGGGGAAATTGATACGTTTTATTCTGATAAGCTATTGTTTTGAGGGTATCCTCGGGTGGCGGAGAAGGTATGATACGAACGCATTCATTAGTATTTTTTATGGTGATAATCTTAGGGGGTTATAGTTTTTTTAATAATCCAGCTATCGCCGCTCCCCTTGTTCACATCGGAGCTAGCTCTTATACCGTTAACGGACAATCTTCTTTAATTCTTAGCTCGGAAATGGATTTGAAGGGGCCGGTCGGAACCGATGGCAACCGGCATCCGGCGAAAACGAAGTGGGATTTGCAATGGCGCTTCAAACACAAAGAGCAAAATGGTCAGTGCGGCGTTGAGTCAGTGCAGGTTTCACTTGGAATTACTCACATTAAGCCGGTCTGGCGGGATAAAGTGGGTGCCAGTGAATCTCTTGTGTCGAGATGGTTGTCTTTCGAAGAGGCTTTGTCAAAAATACAAAACCATCATGTTGATCTCGCAATTGAGGCCGCGACTGCAATTGAGGATAACGTACTTGATGTGGTGCCTCAGAAAAGTTGTGCAGATTTAAATGTGGTGGTTGAAGGAATCGTTAGAAACATTAAAGAAAAATATCGAACCTTGAAAACGGATTACGAAGAAGCGACAAATTTTGGGCGACACAACGGCTTGACCTTACTCTAGGGTAATCAGCTTCATTGTCAGTTCTTAGCGCCGCGCTTGAGGGCCTCTGTCCTGCTCTTCGCCGCCTGATTGCTGGCGTCTTCGATGGTCATCTCGTGGGTTAGCCAGCCCATTGTGTTGTCCGAAACAATCTGATGGAGTCCTTCTATCCATTCCGGGCTGTCATTTAAGCATGGGATGTAGTGGAATTCGCCCCCGCCGTGTTCCACGAATTCTTCGCGATTCTCCATGTTGATTTCCTCAAGAGTTTCCAAACAATCGGCGACAAAACCAGGACAAAAAACGTCGATTCTGCCTGTATTCTCGCGTCCTAAATCCTTCATCATCTCTATTGTGTAAGGTGTGAGCCACTCGGCCCTACCAAATCGGGACTGAAATGTGGTGATAATGTTTTCGGGCTCAAAATCAAGTTGCTCTCCTAGGAGGCGACTGGTTTTGTAGCACTCACAGTGATAGGGGTCTCCTTTTGTTAAGCTAAACTTTGGAACTCCGTGGTAGGAGAGCACCAACTTGTGTGGTTTTCCGTGCTCAGCCCAGTACTGTTGCACTTTATGGCTCAACGCAGATATGTAACCTGCATGATCATGAAAGTGCTTTATTAATCGAAGGCCTGGGACGTTACGAACGCTCCTAAAGCTCTTGAAGACTGCGTCGAAAATACTTGCCGTCGTGCTTGAGTTGAACTGAGGGTAGAGTGGTACCACTAAAATTTGGTCACAGCATTCGGCACGTAGTGACGACAAAGCGTTATCCACGGAAGGGGCTCCGTACCGCATTGCTGACTTCACAATTACTTTAGGAAATGCTGAGTTACTAAATTTTTCTTGAAGAAGTTTCGCCTGTTTTTCTGTAAAGATTCTGAGAGGAGAGCCCTCATCAGACCAAATTGACGCATATTTTTCCGCAGACGCTTTAGGCCTGACTCTTAAAATGATTCCGTTGAGGATCAACCACCAGATCGCTCTCGGGATTTCAACGACACGTGAGTCCCATAAAAATTCACCTAGGTATTTTCTTACGGATTTTGTTGTGGGAGCCTCAGGGGTTCCAAGATTAACAAGTAAAACGCCCACGTTATGCATTGAGCCATGAGAATAATCGGGTTCTTTTCGGAGTTTCATTTAGTTTTGTGTTGACTCTGTGTTTGGTTTTAAGGGTGAGATAGCGCCCCGGATAATAATTTTGCGGTGATATCGACAATCGGAATGACTCGCTCGTAAGCCATACGCGTAGGCCCAATCACGCCTACTGTGCCAACGACTTGGCCGTCTACGTCATAAGGGGCTGTCACAACGCTGCACTCGTCTAGCGGGACTAGGCCGGATTCGCCCCCAATATATATTTGCACGCCATTTGCCCTATCGCTCGTGTCTAGCAATTGAAGTATCCCGGTCTTTTTGTCAAACATCTCAAAAAGTGTTCTCAAGCTTTCAATATTCATAGTGAGGTCATTAACGCTCAACAAGTTCGTTTCACCTGAAACGATGTAGTCTTCGGTTTTGGCTGAGTTCTCCTGGCCGGCAGACACTGCGAGAGACATCAATTGGGAAATATTATCTTTGAGTTCTGTTAATTCGGACTGGATGCGAGCTCTGATGTTCTCGAAAGCCATTCCGGCATACTTTTGGTTTAAATAGTTAGTGGCCTCTGTAAGCTCTGAATCTGTGAATTTACGCGATGCCTCGAGAACTTTATTTTGCACGTCTCCATCTGGAGCAACTATGATTAGTAAAATGCGATGGTCTGATAATGAGACGAATTCGATATGCCTGAAAGAACTACTTTGGCGCGATGGTGATTTCACCACTCCAGCGAACTGCGTTAAGTTTGAAAGCAACTGGGATGCGGTAGCGATTAGTCGATTAGCACTGTCAGGCCGAAACTGGTCTTCAATTTTATGGCGCTCAATTGAATCTAGTGGCTGGACAGTAAGCAGTGAGTCTACGAAAAACCGATACCCGAGGGGGGTTGGAATTCTGCCGGACGAGGTATGTGGACTTGCAATGAAACCCATTTCCTCAAGATCTGCCATGATATTCCGAATGCTGGCTGGACTGAGCTCTAAACCAGAAGACTTAGCCAATTCTCTTGAGCCAATAGGCTGACCGTCGGAAATGTGCTTTTCAATAAGCGATTTAAGTAAAATTCTGGATCTTTCGTTCATGATAATTGCATTCTACAAA
>CAJQMS010000065.1 GCA_905479505.1 uncultured Burkholderiales Genera incertae sedis bacterium
CACCCTCTTCGTCGCCGTCACCCTCTTCTTTGCGACCCTCCAAGATATCTGCGGTTTCACTATTCAACACTTCCTTACGCGTTGAAACCGCATCAACGAGCGCGCTTAACTGCTCCGCAGGTAACTTCACAGGTGCACTAATTAATCCCGCTGGATCTATCGTGACGCCGAATCCAGGCACACCGACTTGCTGGGTGTAACTATCATTAGCCACCTCAATTATCCCGTTAAATAACGCCACAACAGATTCCCCTGCATCAATCTGCCCGATAAACTCAGTACCCCGAACACCAATGGTGGCCACAGGGGTCTCCACGTTCACTTTCTCTGGGTTTTTTGTCGCCACCTTGCCGGATATAAATCGAAAGGTGCCTTTGCTGACTTTGAGGGACACGGAGTCGTCGTCTCCGCCGAAAACGAACTTGTCGAGGATAAGTTCTGCATTTTGACTAATATTGATCGCCGTTTGATCCAGCAATAGTACCTGCGCACGGCTCTTTCCACCGGTGATAATCAAATCATCTTCAAAAACCTTTGACTTCGTTTCAGCTTTAATTGATGACGAGTCACGCACTATAGAGACCGAGCCAATCACTACCGACAACACACCAATCTTTTTCGCAGCAAGCGACATGGTCGGGTCACAAAGGCAGAAAAAAAGAATCAGAAAGCGGCCGACAGTGGTACTTATTTTTCTCACGATATGTTTCTGTTCAATAACTTAATTATGGCAATAGGGAAACTAACCCACTGAGCTCACTTTTTTTAACGACAAATAATTAAAATTAATATACTACGTTTTCTATTTGCTCTCCAAGCAGACTGCAGTCATTAGCCAAATCTCATTATTTCTGCTCCACTGCCAATGAATGGCTGCGTTATAACGATTCGAACCAGTCACATCCACGGCAAACGCAGTGTGCGCATTGGTACGTGATTTAGAGCCTGGGTTATTTTTTAATGTAAATCCGCTCTGTGTTTTATAACTATATCGGTCACACCAGTCACCCGCCCACAATTTACCTCTATATACGTCCCCAATCGCTTGGATACATTTCCCATTACGTGGGCGAAAACGGATCTCCATATTATTGCTCCGCTTTTGCTTATCCGTACGATATTGAAATTTACCCTCGAGATAAATCTTTACATTTTTCTCTTGAATGGAAACACTTGACTGTCCAGGCTTTTTAAACAGCTCACCCTTAACACACTCAACCTTGCCGAATTTTTTTTCAACCGTGGGATCGTTCTCAAATACCTCTTTAAACGTCTTACCGTTTATTTTTGAATCGTCTGACTTCAATGCTCCACTGTCAATGCATCCACACTTATATTGTTTGGCAAAGGACATGCCAGTGTTAGCGCTCAAAAACAATACAAGAAAAATCGATAAACATTTAATTTTTGACATAGATCAGTCCTGTTTATTGAAAATATGGATTACTTACTGTGTTCTGGCATCTCATGTTTTGTTAATAACTCAACAACCTGGTCATTAAAAATGTTCATCAAAATGCGCGTAGACGGCAAATCGTAAACAAATCCAACGCGTGAGAAATCTTCCTCGGGCACCTCGATTCCTAGCGAATCAGCAAGATTTTTCTCAATTGACTGAGGTGCTCTCTGAACACCTGAAACAAGACGTACGATACTCACCACCAAGACATCCCTTGCGGTTGCTGAAGCCGAATCCACGCCAAACAACCTCCCCGCACCAGGCACATCTTTCAAACCTGTCTGTCCCGTGTCGTTGGTACGGAGGTTAAGTGATGAGAACGCGCTGACCACTACGGCTTTATCGTAAGGGAAGATACCTGTGACTTCAGATTCCAGTTTGTCCGTATTTAATGTCTCAAAATTTGATGTACTCGCCGTCGTGTTCACCGTCGATAAATTGACGTCCAGTGTCAGATTCGCTTCATTTTCAGTGAAACTGTTTGCCGTGGCTTCCAAGCTAACGCCAATTTCTTTTTCGAACTGCCCAGAGGTCTGAGAACTGGTGGAGACAATAAATACCTCAGTACCCTCAAAAATTTTCGATTTTTCATTAAGATTTAATAAAACCGATGGCGAGGCCTCAAGGCTGGTATACACGGATGAGTCATTCGCAATACTCAGCGCATAAGTGATGCTTGGAATCGTTAAGTCCGCCGCGCTTGTCGTCGTCCACTGTGTAGCACTGACGTTGTCATTTTGTGTCGTGGTTTTATCGAAGTCATAGAGTGTGGCGCCAAAAGTCAATTTTAATGCCGATAATAAATCGATACCAATCGACGAGGCTTGCTGGACGCTTCGTCGAATAACATAGGTATCCACAACCAAGTTGACGTTTTGACAAGGGTCAATGACGGGTTGGTCGCTATTTGTGAGTGACGCTGCTACTTCGCTGCCACCCTCATCCAGATCAAGATCAAAATCAAAATCAAATGAAAAACTAAAATCACCCGAGTCTGTCACGTAATCATCGTCATCGTTGCTGTTGTCATCGTCTGACTCATCGTCGTCTTCGTCGCTGTTGTCATCGTCTGACTCATCGTCATCGTCGTCGTCATCGTCGTCGTCATCGTCTGCGACACACACAATGGTCTCCTCAATCCACTCGTCGTTAATCAGCGACCTAATATTGCGCTGGGGAAGTCCATCACCTCTCGATCGAGG
>CAJQMS010000066.1 GCA_905479505.1 uncultured Burkholderiales Genera incertae sedis bacterium
AACGTGAATTGCTTGAGAGGATGAATCCTTATGAAGGCGGTGGGGACATGATTCTCTCAGTGACTTTTGAAAAAACTACTTACGCGGATATCCCCGCTAAGTTTGAAGCGGGGACTCCGCCGATTGCAGCTGCAATCGGCCTGGGAGAGGCTATCAATTATTTGGAGTCGGTTGGCCTCGATAATATTGCAAGGCACGAGGACATGTTAACTGTTAAGGCAACAGAGGCGCTAATGCAAATCGATAATTTAACGGTTTACGGGACAGCACCTAATAAAGCAGGTGTGATTTCCTTTAATGTGAAGGGTGTGCATCCGCACGACATGGGAACGCTGTTGAGCGACGACGGGGTCGCAGTGAGAGCGGGCCATCATTGCGCGCAACCAGTCATGATTCGTTACAAGGTGCCGGCGACCACTCGCGCATCATTTTATTTATATAACACGCTAGAAGATATTGATAGGCTTGTTATGTCAGTTCGTGGCGCACAAAAATTATTTAATTAGGAAAGTAATTAGATGAGTTCGAAGCAAATGTACCAAGAGGTTATCCTCGATCATTGTAAAAAGCCTCGTAACTGGGGAACACTATCCGAGCCCACACATAAGGCTGAGGGAATCAACCCTTTATGCGGTGATCATATTTTAGTTAGCATGAATGTTGTAAATGAGAAAATAGAAAATATTCAGTATGAAGGTGAAAGCTGTGCCATATGCATGGCCTCAGGGTCCATGATGACAGCTAAAGTAAAAGGTAAAGTTTGTGCAGAAGCACTTGACATGACTGAGCAATTTAGAGTGCTAACAACCGAACCGGACGGGGCCGACCGTGGTGAGGGTCTCGGTAGTCTTGCTGTTTTTTCTGGTATCCGTGACCTGCCTTCCCGCGTGAAGTGCGCGTTGTTACCTTGGCATACGTTAATCGCTGCTATTAACTCCCAAACTGAAATTTCTACAGAGGGGGATAAAGATCCCGTTCCAGGCTCAGGGACTACGAAAGGTTAAATTGTAAACATATGCCAAAAATTGCTGATTTAGAAGTTACACCTAATCCGAATGCCAGAAAATTCGTGCTTAAAGAGCCCATCAGTTATGGCGTTGCTAAGTCGTTTGAGTCAATTGACGAGGCGGTTGGCGATGATCTCGCGACAAGTTTGTTTCAGATTGAAAGTGTGGTTTCGGTTTTTTATGTGGATAATTGGATAACCGTCACCCAAGATGGGAGTGCGGACTGGAAAGACCTGATGCGCACTCTAGCCGACCCTATACGATCAGCACCTCCTGCCGCTGAGGTGTCACAGGAGGCGTCTGAAACAGCTTCTTGGTTGCAAACGGATGAATCTAATCTCACAGAGACCGAGCGGTCTACACTATTACAAATTAACGAACTCTTAGACGATCGCGTCAGACCTTACCTCCAAAGCGACGGGGGGGATCTTTACGTGGTGGGTTTAGAGGACAATGTATTAAGTGTGCATTATCAAGGAGCTTGTGGAAGTTGCCCGAGTTCACTCTCTGGAACCTTGGCCGGCATTACAAGTTTAGTGCGGGAGATAGATCCTAATATAGATGTTATCGCGGTTTAAATTAAACCTTTTGAATTAATATTGAGCGAATAAGATAGCGGCCCATGAGTGATTGGCAAAGAGCTTTCTCGGTAGAGGAAATTGGTTTTGGAAGTTGGAAGCAGGTTGATTTGGATGGCACGATTGTCGTTATATATAATGTTGACGGAGAGTTCTTCGCGATTGAGGACATTTGTACCCACGACGGGGCGGTCTTGAGCGGCTGTCCCTTGGAGGGCGATGAGGTTATTTGTCCGAGGCACGGCGCTAGATTTTCAGTCAAGACTGGAGAGGCTCTTAGTGCTCCAGCTTGGGAAGCAACTGCCACCTTTCCTTTGAAAATAGAAAACGGCGATTTATTCTTACGCGATAATAGGTGGGACTAGTCATCAAACTAGCTGGGCTTTACTTGTCCGTGGAGTAAGTTCCGCTAGTAGCGAATGGATGAACTTCGCGCGTTCCTCGATCAGATTGTAATCGTCATGTTCGCAGATGATTTTAGTCGGACCTGAAAACCTTATATCCGACCTGCTTTGCACTAATTCAATAATATCCATGGGGTCGACTAAAGGGTCATTATGAAAAATGATCGTCGTTTTATGAGATGACGAGTCAATTTTAAAAATGCCTAATGCCTTACCTGTGATTCTTAATTGATGTGAGGCTAACAACGTTCTCGTCTCGTCCGTTGGTAATCCGAATCGGTCAATCAGTTCCTCTTCAATTTTTTCCAACTGCAAAGTAGTGGAGGCACTCGCGAGTTTCTTGTAAATTATTAGACGCTCGTGAATGTCTGGACAATAATCATTAGGCAGCAATGCAGGCGCGTGTAAGAGTATCTCGGTACCTTGTGGTATCTGTATGTCTATATTGGGTTCTTCGCCCGCTTTCAGCGATTGGACAGCTCGATCTAACATTTCGACGTAAAGTTGAAAACCTATTTCTTGTAAATCACCACTTTGAGAGTCGCCGAGAACCTCCCCTGCGCCACGTATTTCAAGGTCATGCATAGCAAGAAAGAAACCGGAACCTAGATCTTCCATAAGTTGAATCGCTTCAAGTCTCTTAGAGGCTGGGCCTTTTAGTTTTACGCCATCTGTTGTCATGAGGTAAGCGTATGCTTGGTGGTGTGACCTCCCGACTCTTCCCCGAAGCTGATGAAGCTGAGCGAGACCGAATTTTTCCGCTCGATTAATGATTATGGTATTCGCCGTTGGGATATCGATACCCGTCTCAATAATTGTCGTGCAAAGTAGAATATTAAAGCGACCTTGGTAGAAATCGCGCATAACAAATTCGAGTTCACGTTCGTGCATTTGTCCGTGTGCAACTCTAATAGATGCCTCCGGAAGCAATTCGTTTAGCTTTTCACGTTCTCTTTCAATCGTACTTACTTCGTTGTGTAAATAGTATATCTGACCCCCCCGTTTCAATTCTCTCAGTACAGCCTCTCTTATTATTCCTCGACTGAAAGACATCACAAACGTCTTGATTGATAGTCTCTTCTCGGGTGGAGTTGTGATGACTGAAAAGTCACGTAAGCCCTCCATACTCATGGCAAGAGTCCTTGGAATGGGCGTTGCAGTTAAGGTCAAGATGTCAGTTTCAGCTCTCAAGGCTTTTAATGCCTCTTTCTGTCTGACTCCAAATCGGTGTTCCTCATCAACGATAATTAATCCAAGATCACTAAATTTAAGTTCTTTTGATAGCAACTTGTGAGTCCCGATGACTATATCAATTTTACCAGTCTTGAGTCCCTCAATAGTTTCTGTAACCTCTTTTTTTGTTCTGAATCTAGATAGTTCTCGGACCTCAACTGGAAGATTAGAAAATCGATCTGTGAATGTCTGAAAATGTTGCTCTGCAAGTAATGTTGTTGGGACTAAGACGGCCACCTGGGCGCTATCTGCTACGGCTACATAGGCGGCTCGAAGTGCGACCTCGGTTTTTCCAAACCCTACATCCCCGCAGATAAGGCGATCCATTGGTTTTTCTGATTTGAGATCCAAAAGTGTTTCTTCAATGGCGCGATTCTGATCTCTAGTGACTGTGAACGGAAAGTCTTCACAAAATGCAGCATATCCATTCTCGTCTAGTCGACGAGATAATCCCTTTTTTGAGGCACGTTGCGCGTATATATTTAATAACTCTGCTGCGGTATCTCTAATTTTTTTTGCTGCTTTCTTTTTGGCCTTATCCCATTTTTCGCTACCTAAACGGTGTATCGGAGCGGTTTCAGGTGGTCCGCCAGAATAACGGCTTATGATTTCTAATTGGGATACTGGCACATAGAGGATATCTTGGTCAGCATACTCGATAGCAAGAAACTCAGTGCTTCCTTCACCTAAATCAAGAATAACAAGCTCTTTGTAACGCCCAATTCCATGCTGAATGTGCACAATTGGGTCACCCTTACGAATTTCAGAGAGATCTCTTACTAGGTTTTCCGTCGATATTTTTTGTTCTCTCTTATTTCGCGTCCTTGTTTGTTGTGGATACAGCTCTGACTCGGTAATGACGGCTAGCGAGCCATCAAGTAAGATAAATCCATGATCTATCAAGCCAGTGGCTATAGCCAATTTCCCCGTTGTATTTGGAAATTCATTCCAACTATCAATGTCGATGGTAGCGATCGCGTGATCGTGACATAGACTTTTAATGGTCTCCCTCCTACCGGGACTATCTGCAATCAATATTGCGTCACCATTATGTTCAAATAAAAATGTTCTCAAATTAATAAGGGGATCTTGAAGGCGACGGTTAATCGATAGATCTGGTAGTACCGAAAAATACGTATCTGGTTCTTCGGTGCTTTTTATTGAAATCCGGCTTAAACTACTGATTTCATCAAAGAATTTTTCTTCGCTTAAAAATAGCTTTAATGGGTCAAGTAGAGGTCTTTCGGCATCGCCTCTTAACAGCTTGTATCGTGAAGTGGAATCATTCCAAAATTCACGAATACCTAAGCTTAGATCGCCCTCTAGAATTAAAGTCCAGTCCTCATCTAAATAACTCAGTAAAGGCGACACACTTTCAAAAAAAAGAGGTAGATAATATTCGATACCAGGCGGATTCGAGCCTTTCGAGACTTCTCGGTATATAAGGCTTTTGGATGGGTCTCCCTCGACAATTTCCCGATACTGACTTCTAAACCTCGTTCGCGCGGTCTCATCAGTTGGAAATTCTTTTGCGGGCAGTAGTCGTATTTCGTTTACTTTGTAAATACTTCGTTGCGTGTCTACGTCGAAGGTTCTGATGCTATCGATCTCGGTATCAAAAAGGTCAATTCGATAAGGTAGAACGCTTCCCATTGGAAAAATATCAATAATCCCGCCCTTTATAGCGTACTCCCCTGGCGCTACCACTTGTGATACAGGTGAGTAACTTGCCCTGAGGAGTTTTTCCCTAAATTTATTTAAGTCTAATTTTTCTTTTGTTTTAAGGAAAAATACGTAACTGTTAAGAAAATCTCTGGGTGGCAGATAATAAAGCGCCGTGACGACCGGCACGATCAGAATATCGATATTTTTGTTATCAACTTGATAAAGTGTCTCCAGTCTCTGTGATATTAAATCCTGATGAGGAGAGAACGTGTCATACGGCAGTGTTTCCCAGTCAGGGAATAGATGGACACGCAAGTCTTTATTGAAAAATTTAATTTCCTCGACTAACCGGTTAGCTTCCGATGCTTTTTGGCAGATGATCGCGAGAGGGGACTGTCTTGACTCGAAGGTATTGGCAACCAGTAAGCTAAGACCGCTACGAGAGTTAATCGTTTCTGAATGTCTCTGCCCATTTTTGGGGAGTTTTAGGGAAATGTTCATGCATCAAAAAGCATCGATTATAATGCACATCAATGGTGGAGTGTCCTGAATAGGCTGAAGAAAGTTAATAAATGATTAAAGTTAAACATAATATCGTTTGGTACAAATGAAATATTGCCCATCTTATTTCGCAGTGATACCTGCAGCAGGAAAGGGTGAGCGTTATTCCGCCGGGAAAAACATTGTGAAGCAGCATGTTGACCTAAACGGTAAATCAATTCTTGAATGGTCAATCGAGCCATTTGTTAATCATAAGCACATACGAGGCGTTTTGGTTGTGCTCTCGCCTGAGGACCCTCATATCCATACGTTGAAAAAAAATAATCCAAACGGGAAATTAAGAATTATTTCATCGGGGGGTGAAACTAGAGCTGAAACGGTTCTAAATGGCATTCGATCTCTGGGTTTAGATGCGAAACCTAACGATTGGATATTAGTTCATGATGCCGTTCGGCCTATGATTTCTGGAGAATTAATTGACCGGTTGATTAAAGCAGTGAAAAACAACGCAGAAGGGGGGCTTCTTGCTTGTCGTTTAACAGATACCGTTAAAAGATCTGATACTAAAAATCGAGTTAATTCAACTCTAGATCGCAAAGAATTGTGGTCTGCTCAGACGCCACAGATTTTTCGGAAAAAAGATCTAGAGAATGCACTCAGCTCGTCAGGAGGTAGTATGCAAATTACAGATGAATCCTCAGCCATTGAGACGTTGGGCATTAAGCCACTGTTAGTTGAGTCAGAATTAGAAAATTTTAAAGTTACTTACGCTCACGATTTAGTCAAAGCAAAGATGGTTTTTCAAGAACGTAACTCGAGAAAGGCAGTAAAGAAATGAGAGTGGGAGAGGGGTTTGATCTTCACGCGTTAGTCCCAGATAGGCCTCTTATTCTTGCGGGCGTTCTTATTCCTTATGAGAAAGGTCTTTTGGGACACTCTGATGCGGATGTTTTGATTCACGCATTAATAGACGCTCTCTTAGGTGCTTGTGCGATGGGTGATATCGGGCAGCACTTTCCCGATACTGATCCAAAATGGCTTGGTGCTGACAGTAAAATGATGCTTGAAGAGGTATGCAAAATGGTTGGGGATAAAAAATACAAATTAGTCAATATGGATTCCACGATCATAGCTGAGCGTCCAAAGTTATCGCCTTATATTCCAAAAATGCGCCAGACTTTAGCTGATCTACTTGAGGTAGGTATTGATTGTGTCAACGTGAAGGCTAAGACATCTGAGCAATTGGGTACCGTTGGTCGCGAGGAGTGCATTATTGCGACCGTGACGGTATTACTGACTTCGACTAATATTTAATTAAAAAAAGTTAGTCGATTATCTTGCTAACGGCCTCCGCTAGCGCTTCACCTACTATGTGATGTTGATACTTGTCTAAATGAATACCATCCACTTCGCTGGATTTGGTGACAAGTCCGCAATCAAAATAGTGACAGTTAAGGTCCTCAGAGACTCGCTTGTACTCCTCGGATAATCCTGACATTTTAGACGCTCCACCTTTGAATTTGGGTGCAATGGACCCCGTCGGCGTGTCAATCATTGGTGGCACTACTATCAGGATAGGTGGAATTTTCATACTAGGCTCAACAGGACTACTTATCATTTTCTGAATCATTGATCGAAGTCCTTGGGCAGAATGCCAAGCATTGAAATCGTGCATTGATTGGAAATCGTTCGTTCCAAGTGCAAGCATAATCAGATCCAGCGGCGAGTGCATTTCTATAATTTGTTGAATTCCATTTATACCTTTACGGCCCTCGAGAAAAGGGTCATCGCAAGCTGTACGTCTGCCATTGAGACAGTTCTCAATGACTCTTACTTTCTTATGATTACTTTGAAGTGCGTTTTGCATGAATCCAGGCCAACGATCCTTAAAATCTAGGCGCTCACGAGTTCCTGGGATAATCCCCCAAGCTAATGAGTCTCCATATACAAGAATATTTATCATTTCTAATTGTTTCTCAGTAACTTTTATGACTAGTGCATGTTAATGCTTTGCTCGACTCTGTTTAACAGAAGGTCCGCGTCCTCTTCTAGTAATAAGCGCTGCAAGACCAGATTTTCAATCGCTTTGCGTAACTTTATTACATAAGCAGCATAGTCTGGATATATAGCCAGTAGGGCCGGCCTGCTGTCGTTGATCGCTATGGCGTCTTCGCCACTCATTGAGAGGGGGAGGAAAGAGCCATATTCATCGCAAAGATCACCTCCGCCGAATTCTGTTGTTCTGATATTCCAACCCAGGTAGGTACCCATTGGAACTTCGATATTTGGGTGCCTGATACCTGCAATATCATGACCAAATTCGTCTACGGCAGGGACTAAAACTTTATGTCTAGCAATGACTTGCGGTATAAGTGAGTCGACCATGCCACGATTAAATTTCACTCGCGGACCAAATTCCATATCACCGGATCCATTTAGTGCACCTCGGAAATTGTGCTTGACCACACTTGGAAGAAACATGGTCTCAGCTTCTACTAGGGTGCCGTCAGAAATTCTCGGGTACATCGAATCTAGGGGCTCACCTTTCTTCGTTATCCATTGCTCTAGATTCACAATGAGCGCTCGCATGATAGGGCCAATATGAATAGTGTTCGATGGAAAAAAGCATTGACGATCTGCAAATCCACTGTGCCCAAAACTCCCAGAACGGTTATAACTCTCAGTACTCGAAATAAGAAATCTTCTTACTTTGGAAGACTCTGAGAAATCCATACTGGCTCCCTCACTTGCGCCGACAAGTGAAGCTCGCGATTGCCAATATTCTGTAGAGGTGTCTGAGTGAAAAATGTAAGGGTCGAACGCAGGCCGTTTTAATATCCCGTCTGGAAACTTTAAAAATGGGTTTACTCTGACAGAGTATTGCCTTGGGAAATTAACGTCTGGAATGAATCGTTCAGAATGCTGGGTCGATATTCTATATGGCTGGGAAAATCTGTAATTAAGGTACGTTTTTTCGACTCCGGCGCCGTGGATACTCATCCCGTCACAAACTTTCTTATTATTTTCGTCAACATTGAAGCCCTGATACAGAAAGTCTCTGAGGTATCTAGCCCCGTGTCCGATTCCTTGGCAGATGACTTGCTCGAGCTTAGCTGTAGGATGCCGGTTTGAGGATGAGTCTTTACTCCCATATTTTAGATATGAAATAAAGTCTCGTGTCGTTGCGAGTCCTAATCCCATGACCGGTGATTCTACTGCTTCATAGATTAAGTGATAGTTTCTATTCTTGAGAAAACTATTTTTTACACATATATATTCAGTAGAGGGTTGGCCAGGCCATCCATCTGGACAGTAAGCAAATTGCCATTGGTCGGAGGGGACCTGTTCACCTTTTCCTACCTCCGTACTACTCGCTCCTAATGAGCCACTTTCCATAACGAACAGTGACGCGTTTGCGGCTTCTTTGTTTATGGATTTCGCCGGGAAGGACTTAATAAATTCCCTACCTGAGAGTGGTAGGGTGAAAGGATTTTTCTCCTTGAAGCTGCGCCCGTTAAATTCGGTAATTACAAAACCAGTCATTGGCTGACCTGCGTCCAAAACTATTGGAAACTTAGCAGTCATTCGATTGTTTATTTTTTCGACGTTTGCTTGCCAAGCGATCCATGCGATTGTATGACCCCGTTCCATTAGAAACGCGTTACCTAAGTCGGTAGTTTCATGTATCGAATTTAGATCAACGTTTTGCTCAACATCGTGCATTAGCCCGAAGCTAAGTTTCTCTCCTTGCGCAGGCGCCTCAAGAAACAAAGTGCCACTTGCTTTTTGAGGATCTACTGGGCGAAGAATTTCGAAGTCGGCACTGAACGTAACATTTCCAGCTTCGTTAACGGTCGTCCTCGTAATGTCAGCGATTGTCTTGTTGCGTTTGTGGCCTGGTGAGATCTCAAAGTATGCAACCCCAGAAATTTTTTCATATGAGCCCCCGTCACCAAAGGTTTTTCCTTGGCCTATTGAAATAGTTTTATTAATCTCAAGGTGAGTGACTCCAGCATTGGTTGACCCAATGTAGAAAAGAGCTAACGCTAATCCAAAAAAGTATTGTCTTTTTATCATTTATCTATGCCGTGGAAAAGTTCATTTGACGTCGATTTTCTCTGAAGTATTGGTGAGACCCGGTATCGTGCAGATCCATAGTGAGCGCATAAGTTAGTAAGGATTTCGGAAATGGTCTCCAGACCTATTTTATCGGCCCATGAAAGTGGCCCTAATGGGTAACCGGTTCCTAAAGTCATAGCCATGTCAACGTCTTTTGGAGAAGTGACCTCTTGATGGACTAGGTCTGCTGCTTCGTTAGCGAGCATTGCAACCGTTCGAGTTAGGATCATCCCCGCTATATCCCGCATGACTGTCACAAGGAAGCCTGTTTTTTGTAATACGCTAAGTATGTGGCCAAGGGCCTCCTGCGTGCATTGCGCGGAATGAGTTAAAGCAAGCCTTTTAGTTGTTTTGAAGTCGACGCATAAGTCTATGAGGATGAGGTTTTTAATGGACTCATCGTGAGACCGTTGTGTTGCAGTTCGACCATCGCTCATCGCAATAGTGGGTATGTCCGTAGATGAAGTGGATTCAATTACCTGATATCCGGAGTCAAATAAACGGCTCTTTAGCGATTCAGTGAGTCGATTGAGAACGATACCCACAGGGCCATTATCACTCGTCACTTGTTCCCCGTTCTTATCGCAGACTTGATCTTTCGTGGTTTCAACTGGATAGGTGTAGAACCCTTCACCTGTTTTCCGTCCTAGTTTTCCGGCCCTTACTAATTCTTGCTGAAGCAATGATGGTGCGTACCGAGGATCGTACGCGGTGGCTTCATATACTGTTTGCGTGACAGATAAGTTGACATCTAATCCGATTAAATCCATCAATTGACAAGGGCCCAGCGGAAATCCACCACATTCCCTTACTACTCGGTCCAGGCTTGAATGATCAATTCCTTTTTCCATTAGAACTCTCAGCGCCTCGCCGTAGAATGGCCGTGCTACTCGGTTGACAATAAAACCTGGCGTTGAATTAGCTGTCACAGGCGCCTTGCCCCAACGTTTCGATAATTCGACGATGTCGTCAATTGATTTTTCGGATGTTCTAAGCCCTCGTATAACTTCAACAAGCTTCATCCGAGGTGCTGGGTTAAAAAAATGCATACCGACTAATCTCTCAGGGTGATTCAGCTCGTTGGACAGTGCTGTTATGGAAATCGAAGAGGTATTTGTCGCTAGAATGGCGTCCGACGAGATAATGGTTTCTAGGTTGCGAAATAGCTCTTTTTTTATCGATTCATTTTCGATAATGGCTTCGATAACTAAATCACAACCCACTAAGTCCTCGATTGAATCTACCACCTCTAACCTAGCAAGAGTCTGTGTTGACTCCTCCGCTGTCAATTTTCCTTTACTGACTAAAAAATTAAGATTTTTATCGATCATGCTACGACCGCGTTCAATGGTCTCTGGAAAAGGGTCGAAGAGTTTTACGTTTTCACCTGCGGCAATTGCGACCTGCGCTATACCGCTCCCCATAGTTCCTGCACCAACGACTCCAACTGTTAACATGACGATGTCCCTGAGATTTAGTTTTTATATTCATTACAACTATACGACTATTCATGGCGAAGAGCGTCAATCGGGTTTAGCTTCGCTGCTCGCTTTGCCGGTACAAATCCAAATAAAATGCCAATCGAAGCCGCGAACAAAAACGCAATGATATTTATTTTCAGGTCGAAAATGAACGGAACACCCATCAGGCTTGAACCTAATATCGACAAAGCGGTGGCAAGAATTAATCCGAGAACTCCCCCAATACTAGACAGCACTACGGATTCAATTAGAAACTGTAATAACACGTGCTTTTCCAAAGCTCCGACTGCTAATCGAATGCCAATTTCCTTAGTACGTTCTGTTACAGACACTAACATTATGTTCATGATGCCTATGCCCCCTACAAGTAGGCTCACTGCGGCCACCGCACTTAAAAGCATGGTCAATACTCGCGTCGTACCCGTCAAGGTTTTAATGACTTGGCGCATGTCTAGAACTCTGAAATCATTTTCTACGTTATCCGGTAAGCGCCGAGCAGTCCTTAATAGCTCTGTTATTTGGTTTTGCGCGTTGGTTATGTTCGCGCTGTCCTCAACTTCAACTGCCAGTCGTTCAATTTCAACATTTCCCAACAAACGTCTGTGTAGAGTTTTCAGGGGCATGACGACCTTATCGTCTTGATCAGTTCCCCAGGTTGATTGTCCTTTTGAAGTTAGGACCCCTATAACTTCACATGTAAATTGTTTGATGCGGATTCTTTCGCCTAGAGGGTCTTTCTCACCAAATAGATTGCTCTTCACCGTGGTACCCAAGATGCAAG
>CAJQMS010000067.1 GCA_905479505.1 uncultured Burkholderiales Genera incertae sedis bacterium
GTGATAAATACGATAGTTCGACGTTTTCTGTCTTGGAGTTTTAGAAGCTCGTCCTGCATCTCTTTGCGGATGAGCGGGTCCAAGGCTGAGAATGCCTCATCCATCAACATGACGTCTGGGTCAGTGGCTAAGGCTCTCGCCAGTCCGACGCGTTGTTTCATGCCGCCCGATAACTCATCTGGATATTTTTTTGAAAAGGTGGCTAAACCCACTTGTTCAAGGGCACGGGCTGCGCATAATTGTCTCTCCTCAAGCGTAATGCCTGCGAGCTCCAACCCAAATGCTACGTTTTCAATGACATTCATGTGTGGCATCAATGCAAAAGACTGAAAGACCATGTTGACTTCCTTTCGCCGAAAAGCGGTCAACTCTTTGTCTGACATGAGTGTAATGTCAATTTCGTCAAACAGGATCTGCCCTTGTGTGGGCTCGATGAGTCGGTTCAAAAGCCGTACTAAAGTGGACTTGCCGGATCCGGACAGCCCCATAACGACAAAAATCTCTCCTTGCTTGATTGAAAAATTTACGTCACTTACGCCGACAACCATACTGGTTTGCTTTAAGATTTCTTCTTTATCGAGTCCGCTCCTCAGGAGATCCATTCCTTCGGCGTTATCATCGCCAAAGATCTTGTATAAATTCTTAACAACGATTTTATTTGATTCTTGAAGAAGTTGATTTTGTCGATTCATAGTTTAGATGGCTGAGATTCGGAACACTTTTCGATGCTGCTAAAGCTTATGCGACTTTCGTTCAGGTGCATGCCAAGAACAAAGATTTTAATTTAACATGCCTACGGTTTCCCCGGATGTTTTAAAATTTAATTTTGGCATAACTGTGACTTTCAGAAATTTCAATGGATTTTAGTTTGAGATTTGTCGCGGTTATTAAAACGTCAAAATCTGAACGATATGGCAAAAAAAAGGTCATTACGACAGGGCTAATAGACGAAAAATAAGTGAGGAGTAGTGGGTTTGAATCCAATTATCGATATTGAGCAGTTAACGAAGCGATATGTTGATGGACACCTCGCCCTAGATAACGTCTCAATACGAATCTACCCTGGGGAAATTATTGCTTTATTAGGCCCAAACGGAGCCGGTAAGACAACGCTTATCTCCATTATTTGTGGTCTCACCACGAAAAGTCAGGGGTCTGTGCTGGTTGACAATTTCGATGTCGTTCGGGATTACAGGGCAGCCCGTTCTATTATTGGTCTCGTTCCCCAGGAACTAACACTAGAGCCATTTGAAACTGTTTTGGGAACAGTCAGCCTCTCCAGAGGCTTGTTTGGAAAACGGATGGATCCGGAGTACATCGAAAGTGTTCTGCGACGACTTTCAATGTGGGATAAGCGGGACGCTCAAATTAGAGAGCTGTCTGGCGGCATGAAAAGGAGAGTGTTAATCGCTAAAGCGCTCAGCCACGAGCCGAAAATACTATTCCTGGATGAGCCCACTGCAGGTGTAGATGTGGATATGCGCAAAGAGACTTGGAAAGTTATCAGAGATTTGAAGCAGCAAGGAGTCACGATTGTGCTCACTACACACTACATTGAAGAGGCGGAGGAAATCGCTGATCGTATTGCGATTATCGATAGTGGAAATATTTTGTTGGTTGAAGGGAAAGATAAGCTGATGCGAAGGCTGGGAACCAAGAAGATTTTCATTGAACTGGAGGAGACAATATCGGAGCTCCCAACGAATCTTAATGCTTTTGACATTAAAATTGAAAGTGGTGGTCGCAATCTGATATACGCTTATGACGCGGAATTAGATAAAGCAGGGGTTACGTCGGTATTGAGAAATATACTCACATCTGGCATCAGTATTAAGGACATACGAACGTACCAGAGCTCGCTAGAGGACATCTTTGTTAAGCTAATACAAAAGGGAAAAGGCTCATGAACGTCCATGCAATCAGGGCGATTTACTACTTTGAAATGGCTCGAACATTTCGCGCGCCACTCCAATCCATTGCCTCTCCTGTTATTTCTACGATTCTGTACTTTGTGGTTTTTGGGTCAGCGATAGGGTCACGTATGGACATGATCGATGGTGTTCCTTACGGGGTATTCATAGTCCCTGGATTGATTATGTTAACTGTGATCATACAGTCGGTTGCTAACGCGTCTTTTGGTATTTATTTTCCTAAATATCTCGGGACAATTTACGAGCCGCTTTCGGCCCCGATCTCCCCTTTTGAGATGGTGGCAGGATACGTCGGTGCGGCATCAACTAAATCTATTTTGCTCGGCCTGATCATTTTCGCAGTTGCGCATCTTTTTGTTCCGGTAACAGTAGCTCACCCTTTTGTGATGATATTGTTTCTGTTTCTTACGTCGTTCGCTTTTAGTTTGCTGGGTTTTATTATCGGAATCTGCGCTCGGAATTTTGAGCAGCTGAACATCGTCCCTACACTCATCCTGACACCCCTTGTTTTTTTGGGGGGTAGTTTTTATTCGATACAAATATTGCCGTCGCTCTGGCAACAAATCACACTATTTAATCCAGCGGTCTATCTAATTTCAGGGTTCAGGTGGTCTTTTTTTGATGTGGCCGATGTCCCTGTCTTTTGGTCTTTAATCGCGATTTTATTTTTCTGTTCGGCCTTACTCGCGGTTGTTTCATGGATATTTACAACTGGATATCGATTAAAAAAATAAATTTCGGTTGAAAATCTTTGGTGCGTGTTTCATCAAGATGGCGTATTCCATTCATTTAACAGATGGAACCACAAGTGCGATATGCTGATAGCGTAACCTCAATTCAATATAAAGCGTCTGATGTTTTTTACGATAAAAAATAGTCTGAGTGATTTGTAAAATTTCAGACTTAACTGCAGAGATAAGCTCGTCATGACAAAAAAATCTTTAACTAGCTGGCTAGGCTTAGGCGGTATTTCCGAATCAGATAATGAAGCAGCTCGTAAATACGGCGTTGTTTTTGATCGCGTTATGATTTTTGTCGCTTTGCTGACATTACCGCTGTTGATTTATATTTTTGATGATACCGGCATTGGGAAAATAACTAGCTTAGTTGACATGCTCGAGTGGGCGATTTTTATTGTGTTTTCCCTCGAATTTCTGTTTCTTATCTGGTTGAGCAGTCAGCGATATTCATTTTTAAAAAATAATTGGTTGAATGTTCTGATCATCACTGTATCCGCTTTAAGTATTCTTGGTTTTGAGAGCGGGTTGTGGTTAGCATTTGCTCGGATGATGCGTGTTGCCACTCTCTTTTTTCTTGCAGCGAGGGGCTTGGTTTCGACAGGGCGTTGGTTTTTGTCGCATGGTGTGCCTATCGCTGTAGGATTGGCATTTGTCGCATGGCTTGTATCGGGTCTTGGTTTCTATTTTTTAGAGCCTACTGTTGCGTCATTTGGGGAGGGTCTGT
>CAJQMS010000068.1 GCA_905479505.1 uncultured Burkholderiales Genera incertae sedis bacterium
GTTGCGATAATTTCAACCGCAATCTCTGTGGGGCCGTCTTTGGATAGCACCCATAAATTCGACAGTCCTGCTTTTTGTTCGGTATGGACTTCGCGTTTAGGTTTTTTGGATCGGGGAAATAAAAATCCAAATACACTTTTTTTCGGCTCTACCGTATCTATATTTGCACTTAGATTTAGTCGAAATACAGCGTTTGGAACCAAAATTTGATTTTCTAAATTCAGCGTAGTTATGACGGCTGTGCCGGTCATACCTGGTCTGAGTGACAAATCGGTATTAACGACATCTAAAATGGTCGGATACGTGACTACATCGTCGGTATTGTCAGCTGCGAAGCTAACCCTGTGAATGCTTGCTGAGTACTGTCGGTCCGGCCAAGCATCTACTGTGAAGTAAGAATTCTGCCCTTTGACGATGCTGCCGACGTCAGCTTCATCAACGTCAACATGTAATTCCATTTTTCTTAAATCTTCAGCAATCGTAAACAAAACGGGTGCTTGAAAGGATGCAGCCACTGTCTGTCCGGGTGCAATTGAGCGTTTCAATACGACTCCATCTATGGGTGAGATTAAAGTTGCCTTTGATAAATTCGTTTTATCCGACCTTAGGTTGGCCTCAGCTTGCTGCACTGCCGCTTTCGAGCTTTTCTCATCAGCCTGAGCTCGACGCAAATTCGCAACAGCGGTATCAATTTGAGATTGAGAAGGGATCTCGCCGTCGGATAGTTCGTAGAGTTGACGTAGGCGATAAAGGTTCGTACGTGTCTCAGCCAAAGTCGCGAGCGCTTGGGCCACTGAGGCCTGCTGTGCTATCAGGGCAGCTTGAGATTTTTCCACTGCATCGTTTAGTTTAGCAGTGTCGAGCTGAGCAAGAACTTGCCCGGACTCGACGACGTCGTTCTCATCCACAAAAACTGATTCGATGATGCCTGATAACTCACTACCGATCTCAATTTGGTTTGTAGGAGTTAATTTTCCTGTCGCTGAGACAGTGACCGTCAATGAGCCTAACTTTACTTCCTCGGTTTTGTAGACAAAGCTGTTATCTTCCTCCGATCGCCAAAAGTAACTGACGATACCTAATGCGATAGCGACAATAACGAAATACTTGACGACTTTTTTCGATATTAATTTCCCCTCTTTTTCGTTATTGAGTATGTCTTGTAGTGATTTTTCAGAGGATGTCATCATCGGTAATTATTAAATTGTTTCAGGGCAACTTATAGTTAATTTTTCACGGTTTGTGCCCAGCCACCGCCAAGTGTTTTATAGAGCTGCGTAATGCTGGTTAACTCACTAAACTGGATCTGAGACTGTTTCGTCTTCAAAGAATTCAATTCGTTCAGTGAATCTAGAACGTCTCTATGGCTGACTAAGCCACTTTGATACTTATACTGCGTTAATTCTAAATGTTTTCCCCCTGCCTTAACGGATCTATTGATATCGCTTAACTGATCTTTGATCGATAACAACTTGACTAACGCTTGTTCTGTTTCCATCAATCCATTGGAGATCACATTTTTATATGATTCTAATGCTGCATCTCGGGTTGCAACTTGTGCGTTTACGTTTGCAGTGAGCCCCCCGGAATTAAAAATGGGTGCTAGGAGATTAGCTTGAATCGATGAGAAGTTAGCGCTCGAACTTCCTAAAGCGTTAATTGTAAGGGCCTCTAACCCTAATGACCCAGTAAATGAAAAGCTTGGGTAGCGCTGTGCTTCGGCGACTCCAACTTTTGCCGTCTCTTCTTGTAAGGCAAAAAGAGCTTCCTGAATGTCTGGTCTTTGTAGGATGGTTTCTGCGGGAATTGATATCGCGATATTTGACGGGGATTTCAATGAGTTTTTTGAATCCATCAGTCTGTCGAATGTATCTCCAGCACTGTTCCCTATCAATAAATCAATCGTCATCCCTAGCTCTTTTAGGTCACTCGTTTTTCCAGTGATCGTGGTCTTAGTGTTCAAAAGACGAGATCGCGCTAAGAAAACCTCTTCTTGAGAGCTGATTCCAACTCGTGATTCTAGCGATGAGAGCTTCAGGAAATCCGTAAGATATTTAGCTGCTTCGATGTTTAACTTCAAATCTTCCTGAACCGATCTAAATGTGATGTAAGACTCAACGATGTCCGCAATTAGCCTTACTTTCACTCCGTGACTAGCCGCAATTTTCTTCTGAAGATTAGCCTTTGAAGCCTCTATGGTTCTATCGAACTTTCCGAAGATGTCAAATTCCCAACTGGTTTGGAATTGAGTATTCATAACGGTGCTCGTGCGGCCTAAACTACTCTCGGAACTACTGGTTGATTTGCTGGACCTTAAATTTGCATCCACGCTTGGATTTTTGTCGGCACCTGCCGATATTAATTGTTCTTGAGCTTGGATGATTCTGATTTTTGCAATCGTAAAATCTGGATTAGCCTTAAGTCCAGATTTTATAAGCGAAGAGAGATTGGAATCATTGAACATTTCCCACCATTGAAGACGTGCTATGTCCGTCGTGTTGACTATGTACAGGTTGTCATTTTCCAAGTTCGCCCAACTCTCGGGCAAGTCGAGCGTTGACTCTTCGAAGGACGGTTGCAATGCACTGCAACCTGACAGCAGGACAGCCGCGCTGGAGACTAAAACGAAAATGAGGCTTGTGTTTTTGGATATCATTAATTACGTCTCTCAGAAAGTGTCTGCATTTAGTTCTGCTAAGTACCGCTGAAGGCTGGTGGTCTTTTTTCCCAAAACGCATTGACACCTTCTTCATAATCTTTGCTGAACCCCAACCCACTTTGCAGTTCACACTCCAATTCAATTGCAGAATCGAAGTCATTTTTTTCTGCGGCAATAATGGCTTGTTTTGTCTTCGCGAAAGCTAAGGTAGGACCATTTGCGAGATGTTTGGCAACCTGGGCGACTTCGTTTTCAAATTCTTCATCAGGAACGGCTTTCCAAATTAATCCCCAGGATTCGGCTTGGCGGGAGGTAATGGGCTGAGCGAGTAAGGACATACCCATGGCTCTTTGGCGACCGGCAGCTCTCGTTAGAAAAAATGTTCCTCCGGCGTCTGGCATTAGTCCAATGCGCGTGAATGCCTGAAGGAATTTTGCTGACTCCTTAGCTAAGACTAAGTCGCAAGATAAAGCAACGTTTGCACCCGCTCCGGCAGCGATTCCGTTAACGGCGCCTATGACTGGTTTGCACGCATTACGGATGGCGCTGACAATCGGCACATAACGTTTCTTTAACGAATCGCCAATATCAGTTTTTGGTTGGTCTGCCGATCGTTGTCGTTCTTTTAAGTTTTGTCCTGCACAGAAACCTCGACCAGAGCCGGTTAAAACTATCACGCGAACTAAGTCGTCTGTATTTGCATTTTTAAGCGCTTCGCTGAGTTCGTTGAGCATGCTGGTAGTAAAGCTGTTGAGTGACTCTGGTTGGTTTAACGTTATCGTCGCTACACCATCTTCCACTTGATACAAAATTTGATCGAATTTCATCTTTGCTATTCCTCCTAATGTAATAACTATCTATTTTTAGTTTTTTGCCAAGAACTAAGTATTTCACGAGCATCATTCTTTCGTGGATCCAGGGTTTCGTCATGTTGAGGTTGCTTCGTAGAAAGCTCTACGACATAGCCATTTGGATCTCTGAAATAAACGGAGTGTATGAAATCATGATCACTTATTCCGCGAGCTTCTATTTTTTGTGTTTTTGCTTTCTCGAAAAGACTAAGCATGACTTGCTCCTCGACCTCAAGTGCAACATGAAGGTCAAAGTCGTGTTGCTTTTTAAAAATGAACGGTTTTTCAGGACTCTCAAAAAAAGCTATGTGAGATTGGTCATTCAGCTGGAAGAAGGTATGCAAGGTGTTCGTGGCTCGTCCCGTTTTGGTTTCGGTAATGTTGATGGCGTGAACCAGTGGTAAGCCTAAAAAATCCTCATAAAAGTGCCGCGTTTGCTCCGTGTCTAGACAGCGCATGGCTAGGTGATGTAGCTTTTTGATTGATGTCCTCTTATGTTCTAGCACTATATTTAGCCTTGTTTTGGATTCTGTTTTTGATGGTTCAGAAAAGTTTATTTTAAGCAAAAATGGCTTACCGCAGTACAACCGTATTTGGTAGAATTTAATTCATCACATTGTAGTGACAAATACGACCTTGGGTTCGTTCAAAAAGCAGCGTATCCAATCTTGCCAGGAGAAGTGGTTATGGAGAAGCTGACTTTGGAGAGCGGCGATATTAAAAAAGTGCATGTATCTTGTCCGCATGATTGCCCGGATGGGTGCTCGATGACTGTATCCGTTGACCAGAGTACTGGTCGCGCTGTTAAGGTTGAGGGAGATAAGACGCACCCTGTGACGAAAGGCTTCTTGTGTGGGAAGGTTAATAGCTATCTTGACTATGTTTACAGCGATCGCAGAGTTCTTTATCCACAAAGAAGAATCGGCCCTAAAGGGGCTGGTGCAAAGTGGGAGCGGATCACATGGGACGAGGCTTTGGACGAAGTGTCGACACGATTAAAGCGTATCATCGAAACGAATGGTCCTGAATCAGTGCTACCCTTTTCTTATTCGGGCACGATGGGGATGGCTGGATTCCTCGGCATGGGACAACGTTTTTTTAATCGCATGGGGGCGTGCCAGTTAGAACGGACAATTTGCACCGCGGCCGGTGCTGCGGCTGAGCAATATACTTTTGGCCGCGTCGGCGATGCAAATATTGAAAATCTTCCTCAAATGAAGGTCATTCTTCTTTGGGGTACCAACATCATCAGCACAGGCGTTCATGCAGTTCCTTTTTTGGAGCAAGCGCGAAAAAACGGAGCGCAAATTATAGCGATTGACCCCAGAGTCACACGTACGACAGAGTTTGCTGATTGGCATATAACCCCGAAACCTGGCACAGATGCCGCGCTGGCGTTAGGCATGATGAAAATCATTGTCGAAAAGCAGTTGCACGATCAAGAGTTTCTTGATCAAAACACGGAAGGGTGGAGTCGTTTTCTCCGAGAGCGGTTACCCGACTATGGTTTATCACGCGTTGCCAAAATTACTGGCTTGAAGGAGTCGGATATATTGAAGCTGGCTGAACTATACGCATCTACCAAACAGTCTTTTATACGTTGTAACTGGGGCATTCAAAGGCACGAGAACGGTGGGTCTATGATGAGAGCAATTAAATTGCTTCCAACGGTTACTGGGGCTGCTGGAGGCGATGGCGGGGTTTGCGTTTCAACTGGCGGAGAATTGCGTGTTTTTGACGAAAGTAAATTCTATCGATCTGAATTACTGAAAGGTCGGAAACCTAGAAATTTTAATATGATTCAGCTGGGCGATGCTCTCACTAATGCTGCTCCCGAAGTTAAGGCGTTATTTGTCTGGAACGCGGACCCAGCGAACTGCGTACCGGATACAAAGGCCGCACGGCAAGGACTATCGAGATCTGACTTGTTTACCGTTGTGCATGATACGTTTTACACGGACTCTGCCTCCTACGCAGATATCTTGTTGCCAGCCGATACGGCTCTCGAGCGAATGGACTTGCTAGCTGGATATGGAGCCTACTATTACGGCTTATCTTTACCTGCCATCGAGAAAATAGGTGAAAGCCTGGACAATAGTGAATTATTTCGTCGACTTGCAAAAAAAATGGGGTACACCGAGGAGTGCTTCGAGCAGACTGATGAAGAAATGATCGAAGAGATCATTGATCCGGAATTTAATCCGCTTTTCGAAGGAGTCACGTTAGATTTACTTAAAAAAAATGGTTGGTTAAGAGGCGCCGTTGATTCCCCGAGACGGAAGGGTATAAATTCGGGAGTCTGGCCAACCCCCTCTGGAAAAATTGAGATTTATTCGCAAAAAATGGCCGATCTTGGGCTCGACCCTATGCCCGGACATGTTCCAGAGAAGGAGGGGCTCTCGAGTGTCAATTCATCAAGCCCGTACCCTTTGCAGGTTGTCAGCGGGGCAACTCATTATTTCATAGGATCTACTTTCCAACATGTTGAACATTTGCAAAATATGTTGTCACGCCCAACCTTTGAGTTGAGCCCATCAGACGCCGCAAAACGAGCTATAACGGACGGAGATCTATGTCGATTATTCAATAATCGAGGAGAGGTTTTTGGTCATGCACACATTGTGAATGGGCTGAGAGAGGGCGTCGTTGGGGCGCCCAAACAGTTACAAGGCTCCAAAATGAAAAATGGATTCAATATAAATGCGCTTACTAGTCAAGAAGAGGCAGATATGGGGCGAGGCCCTGTATACTATTCGACGCTAGCGGATATTGAGATAGTGGATACGCGTCTTGATGACTGAGGGTTTAAGGTGCTTGTGGTAGATGCAAGTAGTTAAGATGATCGAGTTGGGTAGGTAGAAAATGAGCGCAGTACTGGTAGATGGTAAGTTGGTATCTCAGGTCCTAAGAGATAAAATGAAATGCAGAGTTGATGCTATGTTAGATCGCGGAGTTAAACCCGGACTCGCGGTTATTTTAGTAGGGGAAAATGCAGCCTCACAGGTTTATGTGCGCAACAAAGTCGCAGCTTGTGATTCGATTGGGATTCAATCCACTGAAATCCGATTGCCAGTGGATGTGCCGGAGCGAGTGGTCTTGGAGAACTTAGTCCAATTGAATAATGACCCAACCGTTAATGGTATTTTGGTTCAACTTCCGCTTCCCGCGCATATAAATGAAAATCTAATATTAGAAACAATATCTCCTGAAAAGGATGTCGATGGGTTTCATAAAGTTAATGTGGGAGCTATGGTTACTGGCAATGCTAAGTTTTACCCATGCACCCCCCACGGCATCATGATGCTCCTGGACTTCTATGGCATCCCAATCGAAGGTCAACATGCGGTTGTGATTGGACGAAGTAACATTGTCGGAAAACCTATGGCCTTAATGTTGCTGGAAAAGGGTGCTACTGTATCGATTTGTACTTCCAAGACAGCAGATTTGAGCATGTTTACAAGGCAGGCAGACATCGTTGTGGTCGCTGTGGGAAAACCCAACATGTTAGAGGCATCGATGATTAAGAAAGGTGCCGCTGTTATTGATGTCGGAATCAATCGTCTTGAAAACGGATCCCTCGTGGGTGATGTGGACTATCAGTCCGCCTTGACTGTTGCCGGGTTTCTAACGCCAGTGCCCGGTGGGGTGGGTCCTATGACCATCACAATGCTGCTGGAGAACACAATAAGATCCTCTGAAATGTCTAGGTGCTAATAGTTTGGGAGCAAATCGAGAGCTTTAAAGGTATATTGTCACCCGTAACCTTTTTTCGTACATCCAACAAAATAGGGACAGATTTGAAATGATTCGCGTAGTTAGTTTGTTATTTTTGATGTTTTCTGGCTCTGCTCAGGCTGTTGATCTGATGGATATTTATCGGGAAGCTGTGAGGAATGACGCTCAGTATGCCGCCGCGAAGGCTGAATATCTCGCTGTGCAGGAGCGCTTACCGCAAGCTCAGGCGAGCCGGTTACCACAAATCAACTTGGAGGCGGGTTACGATTACAACAGCATAGACTCTGAGTCGCCATTCAGTTCAGGTCATAGCGATTTTGGTTCGTATGAGTACGGTGTAACTGCAACACAATCTCTGTATAGAAAGCAAAATGATGTCGCTATCGATATAGCGCAGTTAGAAATAATCAAGGCTAACACCAGGCTTGAGTTGGCGAATCAAAACCTCATGAAGCGAACCATGTACGCCTATGCTGACGTGCTCATCGCGAGAACTCAATTGGGTACGGTTCGGGCGCAAAAGTCAGCGATTTCGGAGCAACTTGAGTTGGCGAAACGAAATTTCTCTGTGGGTACTGCGACAATTACAGACCAGCGAGAGGCTCAAGCGCGGTTCGACTTGGTGTCAGCTGAGGAGTTAGCGGCTGTAAATGTGCTTCGAGTGTCCCAAGAAGCATTACAAAAACTCGTAGGGAAGCCGGTTTTAGAAAGTTTGGCACCCGTAAGAATGCCATTTGACATGGACGCCCCGGTGCCGAACGACATAGATATTTGGGTTCGCCGAGCGAGTGAACAATCTCTTGAAATGGTGCTTGCGCAACACGAGCTAGAGCTCGCAAAGACCCGCGTGGAATATAGCAGACTGGGCGCAGCACCCACGGTTGATTTGGTCGGTGCGGTTACGGACAGTTACGCTGGTAATAGTACCTTCGGCGCAGGGACTGATACGACCGCTGGTATTGTCGGTCTGCGGTTAAAGGTGCCTCTCTTTGAGGGGGGTAAGGTTAATTCTGAAACTCGTGAGGCTGTGTCACAGTATGACGGGGCGCTCCAAGAGCTGGAGTATATCAAACGTAAAGTCGCTCAAGAGACTCGTGAGGCTTATCTGGATACTATTACCGGCTTAGCGCGCGTAACCGCGTTTGAACAAGCCCTAGCATCGACCAAGCTGCAAGTAGAGTCGACTAAGTTGGGTCTGGAAGTTGGCGTTCGGACCGCGGTAGATGTTCTTGACGCGGAGACTCTTCTCGCCGAGGCACGAAGAGATATGTACGGCGCAATTCGCGACTCGATCCTAGCTAAGTTCAGACTCCAGTGGATTACGGGCAGGATGGTGGAGCAGGATATGGTGGACTTTAATACTCTTTTTGTAAATTAAAAAAACCAATAAATTCTCTATTGGTTTTGGAAATACTAAGCCCTCACACGACTGAATTTGTACACCTAATTTAAAGCTGTCCTCAAAAAAATATCAATTTTGATGACTAATTCGGAGACTACCTTAATGTTTGCTGCAGTTTTTCGGAGATCTTACCCTTTTAAATCGAACTTCCTGCGAAAAATTTATATTTGTTGTTTCGTTCTGTTGTCGTTAACTTTTTATGGTCAACAAGTTAGGGCGGCATCAACCTGTGCGATTGCTACAGCGCACCCTGATGCTACGGCAGCAGGATGTGAGATATTAAGAAATGGTGGGAACGCTTTTGATGCAGCAATTGCCGTAACTGCTGCCCTAGCTGTGGTTGAGCCGTATTCATCGGGATTGGGAGGAGGC
>CAJQMS010000069.1 GCA_905479505.1 uncultured Burkholderiales Genera incertae sedis bacterium
CTTGGATTGCTTGTCGAAGCGCTAACACAGGGTTTATCTGGTCACGGGAGAGCAGATGGCGTAGATACATGGACCGGAGAGGTTTTCTTGCAAGTATTCAATCCGAAGCTATTTGGAGGCTTACATCAATTTAAAAAGCAAAGTAGCTGGATCGCAAAGGCATGTCTAAACTCAGATCCTATAGACCCAAATTCACCAGTACGGTTACCTGGCCAACAAGGAATTAAAAGGCGCTTGCATCAACTGAAATTTGGTGTCGCACTTCATCCCTCCATCATCCCAGCCCTTGTTCCGTGGTCAAAGGACCTTAATGTCGAATTACCTACGGCTACAGATTCACCATGAATAAATAATGCTTTAATAAATATTTTTTAGGATTAAATTTAATGGAAATACAGTCACTGACCAATAGGCTTTTCCGTTTACACGCATCAGCGATTCACGACGTTTTACGGCAATCTGGATATCAGAATTTTGTCTTACCCCACGCAATTAAACCTATAAGCACAGGACAAAAATTAGCTGGCCCAATTTTTACAATTGAAGGGGAGATCACGACATCGCACTCAGCACACGAAACCCTTATTGAATGGACATCGTTACTCTCCACCATTCCCAATAATGTTGTCGCAGTTTGCCAACCTAATACTCACGAGGTCGCCCTGATGGGCGAACTGTCTGCTGAGACGCTGAAAAAACGCGGTATCTTGGGTTATTTGGTTGATGGTGGCTGTCGTGATATCTCGATCATTAGCGAGCTAGACTTTCCAGTCTTCCATTCATTCAAAACTCCAAAAGATATCGTCGGCCGTTGGGTTCCAACAAAGTTAGGGAGTCCGGTCATGATTGGGGATTGTATAATCAAGCGAGATGACTTTCTGCTAGCAGATCAGGATGGATCTGTGGTGATTCCTCAGGAAGCCGTCGAGGAAACGATTAACAAAGCAGAATTGGTGATGAGTTCAGAAAATGCGGTTAGAAAAGCGATCATGTCAGGCATTGATCCCAAAGAAGCGTATCTCAAATATGGTAAGTTCTGAGTAATAAAACAGAATAACTTTACATAAAAATTCAAAATTCACATTGATCATCCTCTTTAATAAACCATTCGGTGTGCTATCTCAATTCACCGACAGTAAAAACCGCGTAACACTGTCTGAATTTATAAACGTAGATTCCGTTTATCCCGCTGGCCGATTAGATTTGGACAGTGAAGGGTTACTAATTCTCACAGATGACGGACAAATTCAACAAAGACTATCAGACCCTAGATTCGATAAAATAAAAACCTATTGGGCTCAGGTAGAGGGCGAGCCAAAAGAAACAGCAATCGATAGACTCAAGAGCGGGGTAGTGATAAACAATCGGATGACGCGGCCAGCAACAGCGAAAAAAATGAGTGCTCCAAAACTATGGGACAGAGTTCCTCCGATACGTTACCGCAAATCAATCCCAACCTCGTGGATAGAATTAGGCTTGACGGAGGGACGTAATCGACAAGTTCGAAAAATGACCGCAGCAGTCGGACACCCTACGCTGCGACTAGTACGCTATTCAGTCGGAGCATTGACGATTGAGGGCTTAGAGCCCGGCGAATCTCGAATAATCGAGAATCATTCGAGATATGGCCTGTAATGGATTAAACTAACGCCATTAAAATAAATCTACTGCCATCATGAACGCTCCACAAAGTATTTTCCAATACAAAAAATATTGGGCTAAAAGATTTGGTACCGCTCCATTTCTACCGATGAGCGAAGAGGAAATGGAAGTATTGGGATGGGATCAATGCGACATTATTTTGGTTACAGGTGACGCGTATGTAGATCACCCAAGCTTCGGCATGGCGATTGTTGGTCGGCTTTTGGAAAATCAGGGTTTCAGAGTGGGGATCATTGCGCAGCCTGATTGGCATGATCTAGATGCCTTCAAAACACTCGGGGAACCAAAATTGTTTTTCGGTGTGACTGCCGGAAACATGGATTCGATGGTTAATCGCTACACCTCCGATAGAAAAATAAGAACCGATGATGCTTACACACCAAACGCGGCACCTGGCAAGCGACCTGACCGAAGCGTCATTGTTTATAGCCAAAAAGTTAGGCAAGCATTCAAAAATACTCCCATCGTATTAGGAGGAATTGAGTCTAGCCTGAGACGTATTGCCCACTATGATTATTGGTCGGAGAAAATAAGGCGATCCGTTCTTCTGGATGCTAAAGCAGATCTGCTACTTTTTGGAAATGCCGAACGTGCACTCGTAGATGTCGCGCATCGTATTGCCTCCGGGGCCTCTATCAAAGAAATCAAAGATATAAGAGGTACCGTATTTGTTTCGGATTCTATTGGATCTGATTGGGTAGAGCAGGACTCAACCGCGATTGATAGGCCAGGAAAAACGTCGCCTCCAGCAAATCCGTATCAAATGGTTGATACGAACAAGACAGAAAATGTTCCTGTTGCTGACGTACCAATCAGCAATTTGAACCGTCGCTCACGCGAAAAAACATTAGTTCGACTTCCGTCATATGAAACGGTGCGTGATGATCCCGTAATGTATGCCCACACTTCTCGAGTACTTCACTTAGAGTCGAACCCTGGTAATGCTCGAATTCTTATTCAGCAACACGGCGATCGTGATGTTTGGATTAACCCTCCACCCATCCCGTTAGAGATGGAAGAAATGGATAAACTCTACGAGCTACCATACGCTCGTGAGCCTCATCCGAGTTATGGCAAACAAAAAATCCCAGCCTTCGACATGATAAGATTTTCGGTCACGATTCAGCGTGGCTGTTTTGGTGGTTGCACATTTTGCTCAATCACCGAACACGAGGGTCGAATCATTCAAAATAGGTCCGAAAAATCCATTGTTCGAGAAGTAGAGCATATTAGAGACAAAGCTCCAGACTTTACGGGGGTCATCTCCGACCTTGGGGGACCCACAGCTAACATGTACCGTTTAGCATGTAAGAGCAAATCAATAGAGGCCTCTTGTAGAAAACTATCTTGTGTTTATCCCCGAATCTGTCCAAATTTAAATACTAATCACAACTCTCTTATTAACTTATACCGAAAGGTTAGATCGCTATCTGGTATTAAAAAGGTTTTAATTGGCTCAGGCGTTCGTTATGACTTAGCGATCGAATCTCCTGACTATGTGAAAGAATTGGCGCAGCACCATGTCGGGGGCTACCTGAAAATAGCACCAGAAGCGATTGGAGAGGGTCCTTTGTCAAAAATGATGAAGCCTGGCGTAGGAACTTATCACCGCTTTAAAGAACTTTTTGATCGATATTCAAAACAAGCGGGAAAAGAACAATATTTAATTCCATATTTTATTGCGGCACACCCTGGCACGACAGATGAAGACATGCTGGAGCTTGCGATTTGGCTCAAAAGTAACGGCTTTCGAGCTGATCAAGTTCAATCATTTTTACCGTCACCTATGGCGCTAGCAACGGCGATGTACCATTCAGAAAAAAATCCACTTAGAAAGGTTACCGATACCAGTGAAGACGTCATAGTTCCGAAAGGTTTACGCAAAAGGCGGCTACACAAAGCGTTTCTCAGATACCATGACCCTGAAAATTGGCCTTTGCTGCGAGATACTTTGAAGAAAATGGGAAGAGCAGATTTAATCGGTCCCGGCAAGAAACACCTCATACCTCAATACCAACCGAAAGGGACTGGTTTCAATCCAGAGGGTTCGAGACGACCTAAGAAATATCAAGTCTTTCGCACCACACACAATGGCTTGCCAAAAAACCCGCGGTCAAACTAGGTTTTAGTGGCCACGAAATTTAGCATCACGTTTTTGTTTAAAGCTCTCGACACCCTCTTGGAAGTCCTGCGTATTTAAAAGTTTTCTTTGAGCAGCACCAATCGCAGCATGCGCAACGGATTCTCCATTAGTCAAACTCGATCTGGCATTTTCAATCACCGCCTCGATTGCCAACGGGGCACATTCGCATAGCTGCTTTGCGAGTGCCATCGCTCTTAGTCGCTCTTGCCCCGGATCCACGACCTCTTGCACAAACCCGAAAGACTGAGCAGCAGCAGCATCAAACTCATCCCCAGTTAACAAGTAACGCATCGCATTTCCCCAACCGGCCCGGGAAACCATACGAGTTGTCGCTCCGCAAGAGGGCATCAGACCACGCTTAACTTCGATCTGAGCGAAGCGTGTATTCGAAGCCGCCACGACAATATCCGCCCCAAGCATCAACTCGATACCCAAAGTGAAGCAAATGCCTTTCACAGCGAAAATAATCGGCTTTTTTCGATACGGCGCACGAAGTCCAAAAAGGTCAATGTCGCCATCTTTAGCAAGTAAGTAATCATCCGATAAATGTTCAGACATTTTTGGAAGATCAAGACCTGCAGTGAAATTCGCACCCTCAGCTGTCACTACGGCGCATCGAAGCTTAGGGTCTTCTTCAAAAAATTTGTAAGCATCAATTAATTCGTTGAACATTTTTGGCGTAAACCCATTGAGCTTTGAAGGACGATCAATGATCATCTCCATAACCCCGTTCACCCGTGATGTTCGGATATGTCCGTCCTTGGAGTCTTCATGACTTTTGAGCGTATCTGTCATTTCTCCTTTTTAAATACCCCCTGATAAATGGCAATTAATCCTTGGCTGAGATTTGAAACAACATTGCGACGCATCACCCCGGCTTGTCCGCCCAACATTAGATGCACGCCCATGACTGGGGTATTCGAGACATCTGCGGTCTTGGCAGCGAGGATTCGGTATTCGTCCAAATACTGCTCTGTTGCATTTTTCCATATGTGCGGAACCATATTCAATTTCAATATGGAGTTCTTAATCTTTTCCTCATCCCACAGATAACTCATGTTTGCCTCCTTGGCCCATGGAACCGGGAATTTAATCACCGCGTCCTCTACCCCGGCTAGCACCTCCTGGAATACATAAGCACCACCAGGTTTTAATACACGGTTTACCTCTGCAAACATCTGTCGTTTATCCTCGATGTTCATACAAGATTGCTGAGTCCAAACGACATCATAGCTACCTGGCTCACAATTCAAATTGAGCGCGTTCCCTTGCGAAAATTTCGCTCCCTCTGAAAGGCCGGTTATTCGCGTCAACTCGTTAGCGACAGCACAAAACTCGCTAGTTAAATCGATTCCATCTACGAAGACCCCAAACTCCTCAACCAGTGTTCGAGCAGGACCACCTAAGCCACAACCGACATCCAGCACTTTGTCCCCCTCACTCAATTGGGCCATCTTTGCAAGTTCAATAGTCGATTTTCTTCCGCCAATGTGAAATTCTGAGACAGCGGAGAAATCACTTGATTGGCAATGGTCCAACCTAAGACCCTCATCGCTTGCCGCAGTCAGTATTCTTTCTAGCAAACCCTCTTTGCCGTAATGCTCATTCACTCGTGCTTCTAACGCTTGATTATCCATAATGAATTCTTATTTTGAGAGTCTTGTTAAAAGTCAGTACGCTGATATTCCACCGTCAACGCTGTATACACCTCCGGTACATCCACTGGACTCATCGGACCCCAGAAAAGTAATCATGTTAACAACCTCCTCAGGCGTTCCATAACGACCTAATGGGATCCCTTTGATCACCTCTTTCTTAACCGATTCAGCGTCGCCCGGAGCGCGGTTTTCTTCAATCGAACGCATCATTCTGGTCTCGGTCGGCCCGGGCAAAACGCAATTAACACGAATATTATTTGTTGCATTCTCTATAGCAGCCGTTTTCATCAGTCCTATCTCGGCATGCTTACTGGCCACATAAGCCGAATTCCCCATGCCCCGAGCTTTCAGACCTGCCACAGAAGATGTGATGATGACACTACCTCCAGCCGAAGTCATCACAGGTAACGAATATTTGAGCCCCAGAAAAACACCACGCACGTTAACTGCCATAACTTCATCAAAAACATCAATAGGATAGTCTGGAATTAGTGCTGCAGCGCCTTCGACTCCTGCATTGATCATCGCAATGTTTGGGTTACCAAAGCGAGAGCGGCAGCCTTCAACCATCTCCTGATTTGTTTTTTCAGTTGAAACGTCACCGACCATGACATCACAATTATCTGGAGTGAGTTCGTCTCTGATCTGAAACAAAGCCTGCTCATTTCTCCCGATCAAAAATACTTTTGCTCCCTCAGCAACAAACCGCCGAGCAGTCGCTGCACCAATTCCGTTACTGGCACCTGTAATGATCGCAATTTTATTTGGTAATCGAGACATCTTTTTCTCCTAGGGTAAATCTGTTTTTTTATTCCCGAAAAATTTCAAATTAACAATATCAAATTAAAAAAAAACCCCACCGATTGGGCGGGGTTTCCAAATACTAAAATTTACTGCCAAACCGAATCAAGACTTCCCACAGACTTAGGATAAGCAACAATCCCCCATGGCATTGCGAAACCAGTCAGCCTTTTGACGACTGACAAATCAGAGGCATCTAACACCACGATCTCGTCCGACCTTCCACAGGCGACTAAAATTTTTGAATCATCTGGAGTGAAAGTAAAGTGCCAGCAACGTTTACCAGTCTCGCCTCGCCCGAGCTCCTCCCAAGTCGACGTGTCGAATACTTGCAGCGCTTTACCCTTCGCTAGAGCCACATACAACTTACTGCCGTCGCGATTGAACGACAATCCATAAGGCACTGCACCAGTCTCAACAGATTTAATAACTTCAAAATCGCTATCCATAATAACGATTCTATTGCCATACTCAATACTTCCGACGTACATGCTTCCATCAGGAGACGCCTTGATTCCCCGTGGCCTATGACCATAGTCTTTCGTACTAATCTCTTTTATCATTTCACCAGTCTCTAGATCATGAACCGTTATATTTTCATCGGCCTCGTTTGTAATTATGAGCTTGGTTTGATCGAAAGATAGTTCTATCCCTTCTGTCTCCATTCCTCCCGTAATTTCTTTCTCAACAATCCCAGATTCAATATTCACTATCGCTATCTTTGCGGGTTCGGCATCGTCTTCTTCCCGATCTTCCTCAAGCTTTTTTGCGGCTTCAGACCCAGGAGTAGGTGGAGGACCACCTAACGAAGCCGGTTCGAAAGATATAAATGCTCGATTTCCGATAACACGAACAAATTCTGGATTTTCACCAATTTCGATATGTTTAATCACTTGACCAGATTCACGATCGATCAACGAGATGTCACCACCATCCACATTAGCGACCACGATAGTCTTACCGTCGGGAGTTATGCCGATACCCCGAGGCCCCTTACCCTCAACGTCAATTTCCGAAATCGCTTCCAGGCTCGCCAAATCAAGAACTGTAATATTGCCTTTTTGATTTGTTACGTATGCTAGGCCCGCTCCGGACTCATCGGTGGTCGAATCTTTGGAACAACCCGCCGAAAAGAGCAACAACGACAACACTGAAAAAACTAAAACTCTAAAACCTTTAAACACGTTAGGACTCCTTAATGTTTATCGACAACCATACTTTTTGAACAAACCAAAGCACCGAATCTAATTTAAACTCGTAATCACTATATTCTAATACATCAAACCACAAATCACTACGATACAAAAACGGCGAATTCCTTTTCAATCGCTTTTGCATCCTGCCTATGCCCTTGATAAACCGCCTGAGCCATTTCCCCTGGATAGACATCCTCTATGCCGTCCTCAATTGCTTGTAATACCGCGTCTACTACGTCTACTGGCTTATCCTTCGGCCCCTCAAAATCTCTAGCCATGTCCGTATCGATAGAGCCAGGCATCACTCCCACCACTGACGTATTCTGTCCACTCAATTCCGCTCTCACACCTTGATTCATGGAGTACGCCGCAGCCTTCGATACACTGAAAGACCCACTAGCCGGCAGATTGACCAACGACAATATAGAGAGAATATTTACGATTGTCCCACCACCGTTGTTTTTCAACACCGGAGCAAACGCTCGACACATAGAGAGCGTCCCAAAGTAGTTAGTCTCCATCTCCTCCCGCGCATTTTCTATGCCTGCCACTCCAAGTAAAGCCGCGTTGCGATTACATCCGGCATTATTAATTAATAAAGTCACATCGGTCGCCTGGCTAAGTACATCCTCAATGTGTCTCTGTTGTGTAATGTCCAGCGTAATTGGGCATACTGAATTGGGATTCAATTTGACCAAATTTTCCAATAACGAAGCATCGCGAGCTGTGACATATATTTTTTTAATGCCTCTGGCAATTAACCGTTCAGCAAATGCCATCCCTAGTCCACGGTTGGACCCTGTCACTAAAGCTACCGATTCAGTTAATGTCACGTTACCCCTTTCAAACTCACGATTCAAGATTACGTTAAAGATGCCCTAACCATTTAGTTTTTACCAAGATGAATTTAAATTTAAACCGATGCTTAGCCTTAAACTAAAAAGCTATAAAGAGCTAATGTCCTGTGGCAGGACATATCCTCCTGCATGAGGTTCAAACTGCAAATCGGACTTATGAACCACTGATTGATAGTATTGCACCAAAGGAATGACCGCGCCTTCATCCGCAATATATTGATCAATTTCTTGATAACCTCGAATTCGCTGACGTTCATCAGGCTCGTTCAGCAAAGGTTTGATAAGCCTGTCCAGCTCGGCACTTTTAAATGAAGAATCGGGAGACTGACTGAGCATCGCAAGGCCTGTGGACATGAAGGGATCCCCAGTCGGATTACTCCAATTGAAAAAAGCCGCTGGCGCAAGGTCATGTTCTGCACGAAGGCGTAAATGCTCCTTTTCTGTATACAGTTCAATCTCCGCCTCAATGCCGACCTCCCTCCACATACCGACAATCATCTGTACCATTTCATAGTCTCGGAACCGATAGCCCTTAGTCGTCTGAATTTTTAATTGAACAGGTCTGGATTCCGAATACCCAGACTTTGACAACAAGTCCCGCGCTAACCGTGGATCAAATTCAATTTTTATAGATGCATCATGTGCATCAAATAATGGGGCTTGAAGCGAGTCCATCGTCCTTCCTAAACCAATGGATGGTTTATACGCGTCATCGCCAGAAACTTGCATGGAGCTCATCGTGTTTCCGTAACCAAGTAAAAGCTCATCAATCAGTTTCTGTTTATCGATAGCATGATGCATGGCAAGACGTACATTTTTATCCTTCATCATTGACTCTCTATTGGTAATAAAGATTAGTCCAATATCTGAAGTGGGGTAGGCGTCGCCCCCCCAGGACGATTTGCTCGTCAGCCGATTAAATTCTTCAAAAGGTACGCCAATGGCCAAATCACACTCGCCGTTTTCCAGCGCAGTTACCCGCTGTTCCGCGTCTGGAATTATTTTTACAAGCACCGAATCGAATCGAGGCTTCGGACCCCAATACTGAGGAAATGACTTCAGTAACACCGAGCTTCCTTGCTCGAAATTTTCCACTATATAAGGGCCACTTCCAACAGGCTGTTCGTTCCATGTTGCAGCATTTGCCGCAGAATACGCGTGCTTCGGAAGTATGTATCCGGTTAAATGGGCCATCCATTTGAAAATGGTGGGATCGTATTCGCGAACATCGGCAACGATGTTGCTGCCACTGATACTAAAATTATTTACCTTGTTCCAAATAAAATGCATTGGGTTGCCACTCATGGAGTTGCCAGCTCTCTCTAAAGACCAAATCACATCGCTCGGCGTGACGGGTGAGCCATCATGCCAAAATGCGTCCTCTCTGACCGACATTTGGATTTGTGATCGGTCCTCATTCCATCCCCAATCAATAAGGATTCCAGGCTTTAAACTGCGGTCGGAACTTTGATCAATGAACGAGTCGAAGACAGCCTTATAAAAAAACTGCATCTCGGCATCCAATGAAGATAAACCTCTAGTCGGCTCCCATGAACTTAACTGAGCGCCACAAGCAATAGTAATTTTTCGACTTTTAGGAGAACATCCGCCAAGAAGTAATTGTGCCGCGGTAGGCACCGCAGCTATCGAACCTGAGGCTTGAAGAAATTGTCGCCTCGTAAAACCTTTCATGAACCATCCTCTTTGTGCTTTGCCGCTACACTAGAGACAAACGATTACTTGGCATAATTGTACTCTTCAATTTAGAGTTTGATAATTAATTTGTCAAGAATTTGATGTTTGAAAATAAGATAAGATAAATTTCAATCGAGATAAAAAACAAACAATTTAACCGAGAGATTGACTGCCATGAATGGACAATGGATTGAAATTGACGCTACGGATAGCGGTGCATTTAGGGGATACCTATCCGTGCCTGTTGCTGGGAAAGGTCCGGGGATTATTTTATGTCAGGAAATTTTTGGGGTAAATACTTATATTCAGGAGGTGGCTGACCATTACGCTGAGGAGGGATATGTGGTGCTTGCCCCTGACCTATTCTGGCGAAATGAACCCAACATACAATTAGGGTATTCGGAAAAAGATCTTACTAAGGCGTTTGAACTATTCCGACAATTCGACACAGATAAAGGCATAGAAGATATCACTCAATCTGTAAATACATTAAAGGATAGAAGCGAGGTTGTCGGCAAAATTGGTGCGCTGGGATTCTGTCTAGGCGGCAGATTGGCTTACTTGGCAGCAGCTCGCTCCGGAGTTGACTGTGCCGTCGCTTATTACGGCGTGACCATTGACGAGTATCTTGATGAGGCGGACGCCATCAGCGTTCCAATGGTTCTGCACTTTGCAGAAAATGATCAGTATGCCCCAACAGTTAAGGTCAACAAAATCAGAAAGGCCCTAGAAAACAAATCGAACGCAATCATTCACACCTACCCTGGCGTTGATCATGGGTTTTCGAGAGCAGAGTCCAACCACTTCGACAAACCAACCGCACTCTTGGCGCATCAACGGTCAATATCTTTGTTTCGGAAAACTATCGGGCCTCATTATAGTTCCTAGGTTTATGGGATAAACATTGTGCGTATGAATTCGTTACTCATGATGTCGATGCGACCATGGCAACCATGGTGAGCGAGCCATACGTTAATCATATTCCAACGATGACGGGTGGCGTTGGTCATGACGATCTGAGGCAGTTTTATAACCATCGCTTTATCCCTACTACCCCGTCAGATACGACCATCATTCCGATATCACAGACGGTGGGTGAGGGGTCACTAGTTGATGAGGTACTTTTTTGCTTTACTCACGATATCGAGATTGACTGGATGCTGCCGGGAATAGCGCCTACAGGTAAGCGCGTTGAAATCCCCTTAGTCGCCATCATAAAATTTCGCGGCGACAAATTATTTAATGAACATATTTATTGGGTCCAGGCACCGGTGCTCGTTCAAATCGGAATATTGAGACCCAATGGGCTTCCAATCGCCGGCATAGCGAC
>CAJQMS010000070.1 GCA_905479505.1 uncultured Burkholderiales Genera incertae sedis bacterium
CCACCAATCAGTGCGCCCAAAATAGTCATAATGACGCCGAATATCTTAGAAACTGTAGCGATTTCGTTTTTAGAAAAACCCATATCTAAGTAAAACGGATTGGACATGACCCCCATGACAATATCAGAGATACGGTAAAGGCTAATCATTGCTAGTAATAAAATGGCTTGTAATCGGTAACGGTAAATGAAATCTAAAAACGGCATTATGGCCGCGCTCTTAGTCCAACCGAGGAGTCGCTGGATCGTGCTGCCAGCGATTGGTGTTTTTGATGAGTTTTTGTCGGCTATAGGTTCCGGGGAAATAAGTGTAGTAGTAATTCCAACTAGCATGAAAGCAGCCATAATAATGTAAGCGTACATCCACGGCGTTGATTCATATGTATGTTCTGTATAGTCAAACCATGATGCGAGTAGTAACGCGCCTGCTGATGATGTAATCATTGCGATTCTGTATCCCATCTGGTATGTCGCCGCCATAGCCCCTTGTTCCTCGATTTCGCCTGACTCTATGCGAAACGCATCCAGCGCGATATCTTGAGTGGCTGAGGCAAAAGCCGTTAGAAGTGCGAATCCAATTATCGGAGACACATTTTCTGCGGGATCTGTCATTGCGATTCCGATAAGGCCAATGATTATGGTGATTTGAGAGATCAAAAGCCATGCTCTTCGCCTACCAAGCATTCGCGTCATAAGAGGGATAGGCATTTGGTCAACTAAAGGAGACCATATCCATTTAAACGCGTACACCAATCCTATCCAAGAAAAAAATCCTATGGTCGAGAGCTCGAGCCCTGCTTCTCGTAGCCAAAACGATAGCGTTCCGAACACTAAAAGCAATGGTAGTCCGGCCGAGAATCCCAGAAAAAGAATTCGTATTACGTTAGGTTGCGTATAAATCAGTAGAAATGAATTGAGGCGCATATTTACTCACCCTTGATTTATTCAAATATTTCTGGAGTGTCAGAGCTTGAAGTCATAATCTATGGTTAGCGGAGCATGATCGCTGAATCGTTTCGATGTATAGATTTTTTCACGTTTAGCTGTATTGGCAATTCCAGGGGTGCAAAGTTGGTAATCAATTCGCCAGCCGACATTATTCGCCCAAGCTTGTCCGCGATTTGACCACCAGGTATATTGATCTGGCTTTATATTTAATTTTCTGAACACATCAACATATCCGAGTGTATCGATAACTCCATTGAGCCACTCGCGCTCCTCAGGGAGGAAGCCTGAATTTTTTTTATTTCCTTTCCAATTCTTGAGATCAATTTCTTTATGAGCGGTATTCCAGTCACCGCAAATAACAACTTCCCTCCCACTATGCATGAGTGCGTTAAGCGGCGCTATAAAGCGCTCCATAAACCTGAATTTAAAAGCTAGGCGCTCTTCTGAGCTGGTTCCAGATGGAACGTAAACAGAGACAACTGAGAGATTGTTGAAGCGAGCTTCAATGTATCGTCCTTCCGCGTCAATATCCTCAAATCCCAACCCTTCAATCACGTCATCGGGCTCTCGTTTAGAATAGATACCAACACCGCTGTAACCAGGTCGCTGAGCACAATGGAAATAACTACTGTAATCAGCAATATTTCTGGTGTCGTTATCGATATCTTTTTCTTGGGCTTTTAGCTCTTGCAGACAAACAACATCTGCGTTTGATTGCTTAATCCAAGAGGGAAGCCCTTTTCGAACAGCGGCGCGTATACCATTTAAATTTAATGAAACAATTCTTAACATGACGTCACAGGTTTTTTCAAAAGTAGAGTTTATCGAATTCACACTAAGCGCGAATGTGTTGCGCTTTGGAGAGTTTACAACTAAGGCGGGGAGACAGTCCCCTTATTTTTTTAATACTGGATTATTCATTGATGGAAACTCGGTATCACAATTAGGCCGCTTCTATGCCCAAGCTATTTTGAATGCGGGTATTGAGTTTGATATGTTGTATGGTCCTGCTTACAAAGGGATCACTTTAGCAGCATCAACTGCAATAGCGTTATCAAGTTTTGATAGAAATGTGCCATTTGCTTTCAATCGCAAAGAGGTCAAAAATCATGGGGAAGGCGGATCAACAATTGGAGCGCCGGTGGCCGGGAAGGTGTTAATTGTGGACGATGTTATTTCGGCTGGCACTTCGGTTCGTGAGTCTATCGAGGTGATCGAGGACTATGGAGGCTCTCCATGCGGCATTGTTGTTTCTCTCGACCGACAAGAGCGAGGAATGGGCTCGGAGTCTGCTATTCAGGAAATTGAACGAGAATTTAAAGTGCCAGTTATTAACTTATTTTGTTTGGATGACTTGGTTGATTTTTTATCCACTAGAACAGAGATGGCTAATGACCTGAGTCGAGTACGACAGTATCGAGAAAAATATGGCGCTTCTTAAGTTAACCTAGCTTAGATCGTAGGATCTGGTTTACTTGCGTCGGGTCAGCTTTGCCTTTAGTTAATTTCATAACTTGGCCCACTAATGAGTTGAGCGCTTTTTCCTTCCCCGCTCTAAAGTCATCAACTTGTTGAGGATGCGCCTCGATGACTTGAGAGACAAAAGACTCAATTTCTCCAGAGTCTGACAATTGGGTAAACCCTTTTTCCTTGATAATTTCATCCACCGACGAGTTACTATTCCAAAGTTCTTCAAAGACTAGTCGGGCCAATTTGGAGGACAACGTTTTATCGAGGATGCGCTTAACAAGTGTCGCGAGTCGAGCCGCGGAGACAGGACATTCGGAAAAGTTTTTTTGTTCTCTATTGAGCGAGGCAGCGACTTCTCCATTTATCCAGTTGGCGATTAGCTTTGAAGCTTCGTGCTTTTTTTCTTCGTTAAATTCATTAAGTGTGGATTCAAAATACGTAGCAACCTCTAGACTAGATACGAGGGAAATCGCGTCTGATTCATTAAGGTTGAATTCATCTTGGTAGCGCCTGGCTTTAGATTTCGGCAGTTCGGGTAGTGCGGTGCGAACTTCCTCTATCCA
>CAJQMS010000071.1 GCA_905479505.1 uncultured Burkholderiales Genera incertae sedis bacterium
CGGTCGGGCGGACGCATTGTTGGCTGCTAGCGTTTTCCATTACGGCGAGTTGTCTGTGAGGGAAGTAAAAGAAACTATGTCTCAGGCCGGGATCGAGGTCCGACTGTGATTGAAGAATTGTTGTCTTCCATTAAATGGAATAGTGATGGTCTTGTTACTGTGGTTGTTCAGGATGAGAAGGAAGGAAAAGTCCTAATGGTCGCTTGGGCAAATGAGGAGGCTATCGCTAAATCACTACTCGAAGGTCGAGCTTGTTTTTGGTCGCGGTCTAGAAAGGCATTGTGGCTTAAGGGTGAATCCTCGGGGCACTATCAGGTTATTAAGGACATATATTTAGATTGCGATGGAGATTCGTTAGTTTTTAAAGTTGAGCAAGTCGGTGGTATCGCTTGTCATACCGGTCGCAATAGTTGTTTTTATAAGAAGCTTAATAAAAGTCAATGGGTTACCAGTGAACCTGTGATTAAAAAGCAAGAAGATATTTACGGAAAATCATGAATGAATTAGAAATTTTTAATCGGCTTCAGGATTTAATTGCTGCGCGAAAGTCGGCGACGTCGAAGGCCTCATATACCCGCAGCCTATTCGAAAAAGGACACGATCATCTGCTCAAGAAATTCGGGGAGGAGGCTATTGAGGTAGTGATGGCGTCGAAGGACAATAACTCAAAACATCTTGTGCGTGAGTTAGCAGATTTATGGTTTCATTCGTTAGTTCTGATGGGTTACCACAATATAACTATGGATGACATTGCGTCAGAGCTTGAAAGGCGCGAGGGAGTATCTGGGCTTGAAGAAAAAGCGAGCCGATAAAAAGGGTATTTAGGGATGTCACTTGAGTGTATCTTCTGTAAGATTGTTGCGGGTGAGATTCCTAGCGACAAGGTGTTTGAGGATGATGAACTGTACGTCTTTAAGGACATTCATCCACAGGCTCCTGTGCATCTATTGATAATCCCTAAGAAGCATATAAGTTCACTTGCGGATGTTGCCGAAGAGGATTATGGTCTGTTGGGTAGAATGTTAGGAAAGGCGCATTTTTTTGCGTCGGAAATGGGTTTAAAAAATGGATTTAGAACGATCATAAATACTGGGGAAGTTGGTCGTCAGGATGTGTTTCATTTGCATATCCATCTATTAGGTGGTGACACACCTCTTCCCCCGATGATTTATAGAACGAAGCAAATTACAGATTAGATTGAGGAGTTAGTATGATGATGGGATCTTTTAGCATTTGGCACTGGGTTATTGTTTTAGTTGTGGTGGTTCTTGTGTTCGGTACCAAAAAACTGGGTAGTATGGGGTCGGACTTGGGGAAGGCGGTTAAAGGATTTAAAGATGGGGTGAAAGTCAATGAGGAAGACGCCAAAAAGACTGAGTTGAACGACAAGAATGAAACTAGCACCGTTATTGATTCGGAGACTAAAGACAGCTCTAAGGTTTAGGTTGTTCACTCAAAGATCGATCAGGCCACAGTATGTTTAATTTTGGCATCACAGAAATTATGTTGATCGCGGTCATCGGGCTCGTGGTCATTGGTCCCGAGCGTCTCCCAAAGGTAGCGCGTACGTTAGGACACATGTTCGGCCGCATGCAGCGCTATGTCTCCGATGTAAAATCGGACATCAGTAAAGAGATGCAGTTAGAGGAACTTAAATCTTTGCAAAAGACCATGCAAGAGACTGCTGAGGAGGTTCAGGAGAGTGTGTCGCAGCAAGTTAATTTCATTGAGACCGAAATTAAAGATGCAGATAAGGGCTTACAACAGACCGTAAAAGACGGGTTGAAGGGGGCCGGTGATGTCGTTCATAAGAATGGTGTCAATCAAATTCAAGTGAAACCGACTGTCGAGCCTCATTCCACTAGCGGCGCCTCAGAAGATGAGCCGCGTCTTGAAGTTGAGGTGGAAGACGAGGCAAAGCATGAAGGTGATGAAATCATTGCTGCTGATGAGGACAAACAAGAAACTCAAGGAATTAACCTTGCTGAGGGCCTTGGTTTTGGATCTGTATCTGGAGATAAAGACAAAGTAGATGACGGGACGGACAAGGCTAATACGAGTCCATCAGAAGGCGATCAATCAACCAAGACTAAAAACAATAGCGAGGTCACTTGAAGAATTTGTTTTTATTTGGCATGCCTCTGCACGAAGGGACTTCTTGTGAAGGGTAGTGAGGGCTTCATAACTCATTTAATCGAGCTGAGAGATCGTCTTTTAAAGGCCATGGCAGCTCTTTTTATTGTGTTTTTTATCCTCTTCTATTGGGCTAGAGATATTTATTCTCTGCTAGCGGCCCCGCTAATTGCCGCATTGCCAGAAGGGGCAACGATGATCGCTGTTGAGGTCGCGGCACCATTCTTTGTGCCAGTCAAGGTAACGCTTTTTGCCTCGTTAGTAGTGGCCTTGCCCTTTGTTTTATATCAAATATGGGCGTTCATAGCTCCCGGTCTTTACAAGCATGAGAAGCGGCTGGTTGTTCCGTTGATCGCCACAAGCACGATGCTATTTTTGATTGGTTGTTTATTTGCATACCTTATTGTTTTCCCCACCGTATTTCACTTTGTTGCCGCTTTTACGCCAGAGGGCGTGGAGATGAATACGGACATTCAAAAGTATTTTGATTTTGTTCTGACGATATTTCTTGCCTTTGGTCTCGCGTTTGAGACCCCTATAGCCGTTGTGATTTTGACGAGAATGGGCATCGTTAGCATTGAAAAACTCAAAGAGTCAAGGCCTTATGTGATTGTCGGTGCTTTCGTGATTGCGGCTATTTTTACTCCACCCGATGTAATATCTCAGTTGTTATTGGCTTTTCCGATTTGGATACTTTACGAGGTAGGTTTATTTATTTCAGGTATTCTAGAGAAAAAATCGCTCAAGAAAGATCAGGTTGAGGATTCGTGAACTACGGACCGGCCTTAACCATATTCGCGGCTTATATTGACACCGAATACTCGTCATTATAAAATTCGGCCCCTTCGCTAGCATTTGGCTGGCTACAGTGTACGTACACAACACGGATTTAGAATGAAAACTATTAGCGCGAAAGACAGTGAAATCGACCGTACTTGGTACGTGGTTGATGCGAAAGATAAGGTGCTTGGTCGTATCGCAACGGAAATTGCGAGAAGGCTCAGAGGTAAACATAAGCCAATTTATACGTCACATGTAGATACTGGTGATTTTGTGGTTGTTGTGAACGCCGGAGAGATCAAAGTCACAGGCAACAAGGCTAAAGATAAGAAATACTATCGCCATAGTGGGTATCCAGGAGGCTTGTATGAAACTAGCTTCGAAAAAATGCAAGACAAGTTCCCTGGGAGGGCGCTTGAGTTAGCGGTCAAGGGGATGTTGCCTAAAGGACCACTTGGCTACGCAATGATAAAGAAGTTGAAAGTATATCCTGGGGCGGACCATCCGCACACTGCGCAGCAGCCCCAGGCTTTAGAATTATAAAAGGGTAAATTATGGCTTACGTAAATCAGTCCAATTACGGAACTGGCAGGAGAAAAGCTTCAGTAGCTAGGGTTTATATTAAACCTGGTTCAGGCAATATTGTTGTAAACAAAAAGCCTCTAGACCAATTTTTCTCTAGAGAAACAGGCCGCATGCTGGTCCGACAGCCTTTGGAGGTAACTGAATTGTTATCTACCTTTGATATCAACGTTAATGTCGCGGGTGGTGGTGAAACTGGTCAGGCTGGTGCTGTGCGGCATGGTATTGCTCGTGCTTTAGTGGATTACGACGCCTCGTTAAAGCCGGCTCTGCGCCAAGCGGGTTTGATTACCAGAGACGCTCGAGAGGTCGAGCGTAAAAAGGTTGGTCTTAAGAAGGCTCGTCGTCGGCCTCAGTTTTCAAAGCGGTAACTCTATATTTGGTTATTTGAAAGAGGCCGCTTTATGCGGCCTTTTTTGTATTGAGCTTATTATATAGTTGCGACAGAACCTTATATCGAATCGAGAGACTTATGCTAAAAGTTGGAGTTGTTGGAGGAACTGGTTACACCGGCGTCGAGCTAATGAGGCTGTTAAATGGGCATCCAGAGGCTGACATCGGCGTAATTACCTCCAGATCAGAAGAAGGAAAAACGGTAGGAGAGGTATTCCCCAGTTTGCGAGGTCATGTTGATCTGGCGTATGAAAGCCCCTCTGCTCTTGGGTTGTTCGATTGCGATGTGGTGTTTTTTGCGACTCCTCATGGTGTGGCGATGGGGCAAGCTGAGGAGTTGATATCTAACGGGGTTCGCGTGATTGATTTGGCGGCAGACTTTAGAATGAAAAACTTGAATGAGTGGGAAAAATGGTACGGAACTGACCACGCCGCAAAGCACTTGCTTGCCGAATCTGTGTACGGATTACCCGAGATTAATAGAGAGGAAATCAAGTCTGCCAGAATCGTTGGAAATCCAGGTTGTTATGCAACGGCTATCGAGCTGGGATTTGCTCCGCTTCTGTCATCCCAGCTAATAGACCGCTCATCTTTGATCGCAGATGCGAAATCTGGAGTCAGCGGTGCTGGTCGTAAGGAGGATTTAGGAATTATATACTCCGAGGTTGGGGATAATTTTAAGGCTTATGGTTTGGCCGGTCATCGACATCATCCAGAAATAGTAGAAACGCTAAATAGTTTACCAGGCGGTGATGTGAAACTTAGGTTTACGCCTCATTTGCTACCTATAAACCGAGGAATTCTAGCTACTTTATATGCAGATCTAAGCGATACTTCTGAGCGAGATGTGAGAAAAGCTTTTGAAAACTTTTTTGATAACGAGCCATTTGTCGATGTCCTCCCACTGGGGCAATTCCCTGACACAAGATCGGTTCGAGGTTCAAATTACTGCAAAATTGGAATCCAAGTTTCAGAGGACAGCCAGTCAGTGCTTGTGGTCTCAGTGCTGGATAACTTGGTGAAGGGAGCGGCTGGACAGGCTATTCAGAATATGAACATAATGTTTGAACTCGATGAGAAAATGGGATTAAACGCTCCTGGTCTGTTACCATAATGCTATTGATAGATGAAACTCGTGATGATTTTTGGTGTCACATACCGAATTATAGTGGAGGTTAAATAATGGAAGTCGTGTCCTCAAGTCCGGAACAGCTGGTTTTTACAGAGTCAGCTGCAAGTAAAGTAAAAGAACTTATTACCGAGGAAGGGAACGCTGACCTTAAGCTAAGAGTGTTCGTGTCTGGCGGCGGATGTTCTGGGTTTCAGTACGGCTTCACGTTCGACGAAGAAATTAACGAAGATGATGCACAGGTGGACAAAAACGGAGTTAAGCTTCTTATTGATGCAATGAGTTACCAATACTTAGCAGGCGCGGAGATCGATTATCAGGACGGCATAGACGGTGCGCAGTTTGTGATCAAGAATCCAAACGCCACGTCAACGTGTGGTTGCGGATCCTCCTTCTCAGCCTAATTATCTTATTATTTATAGATACATAAATACAAAAATACATAGATAAATAGTTAGTCAGTCGAAACTTACACAGCACGGACTGTTATCCCTACTTTACGTTAGATTTGTACAGCTTCTCCAGAAGCTCGGCTGATCTAGCGGTTTGTTCATCAAAATTCTTTCTAAGTTGCGCGTTAATTGGCGGGCCGGGGGCGGGCACTGCTTTTGAGGGGTTAATCTGCTTACCTCTTACTAAAAACTCATAGTGTAAGTGAGGCCCAGTTGCCATTCCGCTACTACCAACGAAACCAATCACTTGCCCTTGGTCTACTCTGCTGCCCTTCTTGAGACCCTTCGCATATTTCGACATGTGGGCGTAACGTGTTGAAATCCCGTTGGCGTGACGAATCTCAATAAATCTTCCGTATGCCCCTTTTGTGCCGCGATAAGTTATCTTGCCCTTTCCTGTGGCCATGATAGGTGTTCCTGGCCTAGCTCCGTAGTCAATACCTTTGTGCGCTCTCCACTTTTTGAGAACAGGATGAAGTCTCCGCTTTGAAAAACCTGACGTAACCCGAGAGAATTTAAGAGGAGATTTTAAGAAGGCGTTTTTTATATTTTCCCCCTGGACATCATAGTAGGATGGCTGGCCGCTTTTCGGGTCGATAAAAACGTATGCCCTGTATTTTCGAGCCTTATTTATGAACTCTAATGCTTGAATTTGACCGTATGAGACGTAGGTGCCTCTTAAATATTTAGCGGTATAAATGACAGAAAATCGATCTCCGCTTCGCAGATCACGGTTAAAATCTATTTCACTCGACAAAATGTCAGCCATCTCCGAACCGAGTTCATCTGAAATGCCGGCGCTATCTAGCGCCGCATAAAGGGACGATTCTATGACTCCTGAACCAAATAAGTAACGCGTTTCAAGTTGTGCCTCGGTAGCTATAAAACCCTCAATAGTTTCTTTGATTTCGGTGGCTAAACCATTTCGGCGAATCAGGAACATACTTAATAGTTCGCCGTTATCGTCGCTTGTGGTCATAAGCGACTCTCCAGCTATGAGTTTTATTTTGTTTTGACCCTTGGGTGTGTTCGTTAGAAATTGCAGGAGTTTTGAATTGCTTATTTTGAGGCGGGTAAAGAGTTTATTAAATGTGTCACCCCTTAATATTTTCTCCTGCCTGACGAATCCCCCTAATTGTGTCGGATGATCATTAAGCCTCTCGGAAAAACTTATTTTTTCTGTTACCTTCCTTGGCTTGACATCTGGGCTTAAACCGCTTGAGGTCGTCCCTAAAATTAATACCACTACGAGTACTAACAGAGAGGAGGCTATTATAAATTTCGCTAGTAAGGGTCGGCTTAATTGGGTCAATTGCTCGATGTGCGATATAGTGTGTTTCGATATAAGTTGTTAACAAACAACGTTTATAGAGTTTACCAGACTTGGGGGGGCAATTCGTGTGTATCCAAAACTTTTGGTTTGCTTGGTGGGATGTTTATCTAAATTTAATATGGGGCGTTTGAGTGTTTGAAGAGCAGCTAGAGATTATTAAGCATGGTATGGAGGAGTTGATTTCTGAGGAAGCCTTAATCGGGAAATTAAAAAAGAAAGGTAAACTTCGGATAAAGGCGGGTTTTGATCCAACAGCCCCCGATTTGCATCTGGGGCACACTGTTTTAATTAACAAGCTAAAACATTTTCAAGACCAAGGGCACCATATTCTATTTCTAATAGGTGATTTCACTGGGATGATTGGTGACCCCACGGGTAAAAATACCACTCGGCCTCCTCTTACACAGGAGGAGGTGCGAGCAAACGCAGAGACCTATCAAAATCAAGTTTTCAAAATATTAGATCCGGAGTTGACCGAGGTCGTGTTTAATTCCACTTGGATGGAGGCGCTCACTTCGTCACAGATGATTCGCTTGGCTTCGAGCTATACCGTGGCGCGAATGTTGGAGCGGGATGACTTCGGTAAGCGTTACAGGGGTGGGCAACCTATCGCCATACATGAATTTTTATACCCACTCGTTCAGGGTTACGACTCAGTGGCCTTGAAGGCCGATGTAGAATTGGGCGGCACTGATCAAAAATTTAACTTGTTGGTTGGAAGGGAGTTGCAACGAGACGCTGGTCAGGACCCGCAGTGCGTTCTTACCATGCCGTTGTTAGAAGGGTTAGACGGTGTAAATAAAATGTCGAAGTCACTCAATAATTATGTTGGCATCGAGGATAGCCCTTCGGATATGTTCGGTAAGCTGATGTCTATTTCAGATGAGTTGATGTGGCGGTATATTGAGCTACTTTCCTTTGAGGGGTTGACTCAGATTCACCAATGGAAGAAGGAGGTTTCAGGCGGACGTAATCCAAGGGACATAAAGGTTACGTTTGCTCGTGAGATTGTCACGAGGTTCCACAGTGCCTCGGCAGGGGAGGCGGCATTAATAGATTTTGAGTCCCGCTTTCGCCACGGTGGAGTGCCAGATGACATAGCCGAGTTCTCATTGACTGCCAACCCGGATGATAATGGGGTGCCAATTGCGCAAGCGTTAAAATTCTCCGGCTTAGCTTCTAGTACTTCTGAGGCGCTAAGAGCAATTCAACAGGGTGGGGTAAGATTAGATGGCGAAAAGGTGTCGGACAAGCGATTGATTCTAGTAGAGGGGAATGACGTCACGCTTCAGTTTGGTAAGCGTAAGTTTGCAAAAATTAAAGTTATTTAAACCTTTTTACTTAAAACCCTTGACCGAGCTCTCAATAGAGGTATAATTCGCGCCTCCGCTAAACAAGTTGGCGGATTGTTCTTTAAAAAATCGGATAGCTAAAGCGTGTGAGCGCTTTGTGTTTGTAAATTATTTTGGATGCATGTACTAGGGCTTAGGCGCTAGTTGCTCAAAAAATAGAAGTATGCAATATATGAAGTGCTCATACTTATGGATTCTTGTTAATAGAATCTTTTGAGTAAGAGCAGTTGGATTGAACTGAAGAGTTTGATCCTGGCTCAGATTGAACGCTGGCGGCATGCTTTACACATGCAAGTCGAACGGTAACGCGGACTTCGGTCTGGCGACGAGTGG
>CAJQMS010000072.1 GCA_905479505.1 uncultured Burkholderiales Genera incertae sedis bacterium
CCTCGAATAGTGGATGTCACCGATACTGCAATATCACCATCGTTCAAACGGTTATTAATCGAGACAGAAAAGCTGTCAATTAGTAAAAACGACCAATATGTGTCTACCGAATTATTTCTCTTGACCGCTGTAGAGGATAGCAAAGGCATTGGTAAACTATTGATCAAGCATGGAGGGTCTTTATCCTCTTTTGAGCAAGTCATTGCTGGAGTCAGAGGTGGCGTGCCTAACGAGAATATGGACGCTGAAAGTCATAGGCAAGCGCTTGAACGGTACACCGTTGACGTAACGGAAAGAGCCCGTAATGGAAAACTAGACCCTGTTATTGGTAGGGATGACGAAATCAGAAGAACGATCCAAATTCTTCAACGTAGGACTAAAAACAACCCTGTACTTATTGGCGAGCCAGGAGTGGGAAAAACAGCGATTGTCGAGGGTTTGGCTCAAAGAATTGTAAATGACGAGGTGCCTGACAGTATAAAGGGCAAACGAGTGTTGTCTTTGGATATTGCAGCCTTGCTTGCCGGTGCAAAATATAGGGGTGACTTTGAGGAGCGATTAAAAACAGTGCTTAAATCTCTGGCTCGCGACGAAGGTATGACGATCATCTTTATAGATGAGCTCCATACCATGGTTGGTGCGGGAAAGTCTGAGGGAGCGTTGGATGCTGGCAATATGCTTAAACCTGCGCTGGCTCGAGGCGAGCTGCATTGCGTAGGAGCTACAACACTTGATGAATATCGGAAATATGTTGAGAAAGATTCGGCTCTGGAGCGTCGCTTTCAAAAGGTGATGATTGATGAGCCCTCAGTTGAAAGTACGATCGCAATTTTAAGAGGCTTGCAGGAAAGATATGAACTTCATCATGGTGTCGATATTACAGACCCCGCCATAGTGGCTGCCGCGCAGTTATCGCATCGATACATCACAGACCGTTTTCTTCCTGATAAGGCTATTGACTTAATCGATGAGTCAGCCGCTCGCATTAAAATGGAGCTTGATTCGAAGCCAGAGGCTTTGGATAAAATAGATCGCCGCTTAATCCAGTTAAAAATAGAGCGAGAGGCAGTCAAGAAAGAGACCGATGAAGGTTCAAAGAAAAGGTTAATCGGAATGCAAGATGAAATTGATCGATTAATCAATGAATATGCTGATCTTGACGAAGTGTGGAAGGCCGAAAAGTCGATAGTTCATGGTGATCAGTATGTGAAAGAACAAATTGATCAAACTAAACTTCAAATTGAAGTCGCAAAGCGAAACGGGGACTGGTCAAAAGTGTCAGAGCTGCAGTACGGTACGCTGCCTTCTTTGGAAAGCAGTTTATTAAAAGATGCCGAGCTAAATGAGAGCGTAAAAAGTTTTCGTCTTCTCAAAACTGAAGTCGGTGTTGATGAAATTGCTGAGGTGGTTTCTCGGGCGACGGGAATTCCTGTGTCAAAAATGCTGGAAGGAGAGCGGCAAAAATTAATAGAAATGGAGGCTCATCTCCATCAGCGTGTGATCGGTCAAAAAGAGGCTATACAGGTGATTTCGAACGCTGTACGCCGCTCGAGAGCTGGGCTAAGTGATCCCAATAGACCGTACGGATCGTTTTTATTTCTTGGACCTACAGGCGTTGGTAAAACGGAGCTATGTAAAACATTAGCCCAGTTTCTTTTTGACACGGAGGATAAATTAATTCGAATTGATATGTCGGAGTTTATGGAAAAGCACTCAGTATCTCGTTTAATTGGTTCGCCACCCGGGTACGTAGGATACGACGAAGGAGGTTATCTGACTGAGGCCGTGCGAAGAAAACCTTATTCCGTGATTTTGCTGGACGAAATCGAAAAAGCTCATCCAGACGTCTTAAATGTTTTACTCCAAGCTATGGATGATGGTCGCATGACAGACGGACAAGGTCGAACCGTTGATTTTAAAAATACGGTGATTGTTATGACGTCGAATGTCGGCTCCCATATGATTCAGTCTATGGATTGGAATCAGGTTGGCGCTGTAAAAAATGCGGTGATGGAGAGTGTAAAGGAGGTGTTCAAGCCTGAATTCATAAACCGGCTCGATGAAGTGGTGGTATTCCATGGGTTAGGCAGAAAAGATGTTAGTGCCATCCTAGCCATTCAGTTTGCACGATTACGAGAGCGATTACAGGGTCTCGATATTAATTTCCAGTTCAATAACGAGGTACTTGAGGCGTTGGGGGATAACAATTTTGACCCGACTTATGGGGCTCGACCGCTTAAGCGCGCAATTCAGTCAGAAATTGAGAATCCACTTTCAAAGTTAATCCTTGAGGGTGCTTTTGGTCCGGGAGATACTATCGTCACTGAGGTAGAAAAGGGTGTTTTAAATTTTCGCAAATTAATTGAGGGAAGTTAACAATAAATACTGGAAAAATAACCTTATTTGGGTTATTTTCTAGTTCCTGACACAACATCTAGTGTATTGTTATACTTTATGGATCCCGTTGACTTACTTGCTGTAGCACCAGAACCAAGCCGCGTTGGCGTTTTCCGAGGAGAGCCGATTATTGCGTTGCCGGCGAATCTTTATATTCCTCCAGAAGCGCTTCAAGTCATGCTGGAGTCGTTTGAAGGGCCCCTCGATTTATTGTTGTTTTTGATCAGAAAACAAAATCTTGATGTGCTTGACATTCCAATGGCAGATTTGACCGAACAGTACATGGTGTACGTAGAGTCCATGAAGGCCAGTAACCTAGAGTTAGCCGCGGAATACCTACTGATGGCCGCAGTTTTGACGGAAATTAAGTCAAGAATGTTATTACCGCGAACTGGAGGGCCCATCGATGATGAAGATTTTGATCCGAGAGCGGAGTTAGTCAGACGATTAATCGAATACGAGCGCATGAAAAAGGCCTCGGTAAAATTAAACGAGCACCCAGTTGTTGATCGTGATTTTTCACGAGCATCTGTTTTTTTCGAAAAGTCTGATTACGTATCCCCACCAATGGTGGATCAAAATGATTTACGTATGGCGTGGGTGGCAATTATAAATCGGGCAAAAAATAATAAACACCATATGATCAGCCGAGAAGAACTCTCGGTTCGAGGGCATATGAGCCAGATTCTTAGGAGGCTTCAAAATCATCACTTTCTTCGCTTCGAAGATTTATTCGAAATAGACAAGGGGGTCCAATACGTGGTGGTGTCATTCTTAGCGATACTTGAACTTGCAAAAGATACGGTAATAGAACTCTCTCAGCAGGGTGTATTTTCAACTATTTATGTGAGGCTATCGAATGAAAACTGATCTGAAGCGAGGTACTACAACTCTCAAGCAGACCATTGAGGCAGCTTTGCTTGGATCACCTGACCCACTTTCGATTCATGACCTCAAAAGAATGTTCGATGAAGAGGTAACATCTCAAGAGATAAAACTTGCTCTGAGTGAAATTACTGAGGACTGGTCAGATAGAAGCGCTGAGCTCGTAGAAGTGGCTAGCGGTTGGAGGATGCAGGTGCGGGTAGAATATCAAAAAAATTTGGATAAATTGGAACCTCCAAGACTTCCAAAATACTCACGAGCGGTTCTCGAGACACTAGCGATTATTGCTTATAAGCAGCCTGTTACAAGGGGTGACATTGAGGATGTGCGTGGGGTCGCCGTGTCGCCAAATATTTTAAAATCGTTAGAGGCAAGGGGATGGGTCGATCAAATTGGCGTCAGGGAGACTCCGGGCAGGCCTGGTCTCTTTGGGACGACCGAGACCTTCCTCAACGACCTAGGTTTAAAAACACTCACTGACTTGCCGCCTTTGGAGGAGTTGGGTGAGTTGGTTGAAGAGACGCCTGAGTTAGGGGAGCAAATGTCGTTAGACGTCGGGGCTGAGACTGATGAATCGGAATTGACGCCAGCTCATGTACTCAATGCACCGAGCACTCAGTCGTTGAACTGAGTTAAGATGAAGGTCTTGAAGAAAATCTTTAATGCCCGTCAATACCGGGTTTTATTCCGTTTTATTTGCATTAAGGCTTGTGTTGCAAATGTTTAGTCTGTTAAAATCTCGCTCCTGTTTTGCCGGACGCGGGGTGGAGCAGTCTGGCAGCTCGTCGGGCTCATAACCCGAAGGTCGTAGGTTCAAATCCTGCCCCCGCAACCATTCGCAAAATGTGAAAAAGGCCCCAAATTGTTTTGGGGCTTTTTTGTAGTTTTGACACATTAGGTTCTGCTATACTCAGGATTAAATGAGAATGATTTCTGAGTATTTTTTGATGGGCTATTAGCCCTTTTTTTGTTTCTACTTGGTGCCGATGGAGATACAAGACTTACTTGAGAAAACTTTGGCGGGTATGAATTACGAGCTCGTCGACTTTGAGGTGGCAGGTCAATCGGGACTCGTCCGTATTCTCATTGACGCAGAGAAAGGCATCGGTTTAGAAGACTGCTCTTTGGTAAGCAGCCATTTATCTCGGTTGTTTGAAATTGAGCAATTCCAATATGACAGGCTAGAGGTATCATCTCCAGGATTGGATCGGCCATTAAAAAAACTAGCAGATTTTGAGCGTTTCGTAGGTGAAAAAATTGTCGTGCAATTTAAGCTGGCGTATGAAGGGCAGCGAAAGTTCCGTGGTCAATTGATGGAAGTGAGAGAAAATTTAATAGACATGGAAGTGGATGGTGATCGCGTGATCACGTTCGAGTTACATGAAATAAAAAAAGCGAATTTAATTCCTGCAATTTAGTTAACTTTAAAAGGTTTAGGACATGAGTCGAGAGATGTTACTGCTGGTGGATGCGTTAGCGAGAGAAAAAAGCGTCGAAAAAAGCATCGTTTTTGAAGCTTTGGAGATGGCTCTTGCGTCGGCCACCAAGCGAAAGAATAAACTCGATATTGACGTTAGGGTCTCCATCGATCAGACGACGGGAGAGTATGAAAGTTTTCGGCGTTGGGAAGTTGTCGAAGGAGAGGAGCTAGAGCTTCCAGATCAACAACTATCGCTTGAAGATGCTCAGTCGAGAAGTCCTGGAGCTGAACTCCATGAATTTATCGAGGAGCCGTTGGAAGCTATCGAATTCGGGAGGATTGGAGCGCAGGCAGCAAAGCAAGTCATTATGCAAAAAATTCGCGATGCTGAGCGAGAGCAAATTTTAAATGATTTCTTGGCACGTGATGAGGTGATAGTGTCTGGAACAGTGAAACGTATTGAACGAGGGAACGTGATTATTGAATCGGGTCGAGTGGAAGCGTTGCTTCCGAGGGAGCAGATGATCCCCAGGGAAAATATTCGTGTGGGTGACCGGATACGAACTTATTTAAGTCGCGTTGATCGTGAGGCACGAGGGCATCAACTGATACTTTCGCGCACTATGCCTCAGTTCGTGTCTAGTTTGTTCGAGTTGGAGGTGCCCGAAATCGAAGAGGGGCTCGTAGAAATTATCGGAGCGGCGCGTGACCCTGGGTCTAGGGCGAAAATCGCTGTCAAGTCCAACGATAGACGTATAGACCCGGTTGGTACGTGTGTCGGAATGAGAGGATCTCGAGTTCAGGCGGTGACAAATGAATTGTCGGGTGAGCGTATAGATATCGTTCTCTGGGCAGAAGATCATGCTCAGTTTATTGTAAACGCGTTATCGCCTGCAGAGGTCAGTAGGATCACTGTTGACGAGGAAAAGCATGCGATGGACATAGTGGTGGAGGAGGAAAACCTTGCTCAGGCCATCGGCCGAGGCGGTCAGAACGTTCGATTAGCTTCTGAATTAACCGGCTGGACTTTGAACATATTGACGGAGGAGCAATCACAACAGAAGGTTGAAGAGGAGTCGACTACTGTT
>CAJQMS010000073.1 GCA_905479505.1 uncultured Burkholderiales Genera incertae sedis bacterium
CGCCCCTAAGAACATCCACCTCAGTGCCGCCAATAGCCCCGTAGCTTTTATGCAAATCAACAGCCGATAAGACTTTAGGCTTCTTGGTCATTTCGCTACTCATAGCGCAGCGCCTCAGAGGGATTAAGTTTGGACGCTCTCATACTCGGGTAGATAGTAGCGACCATGGTTAAACAAATTGACATGAAGCCAATCCAGAGCACATCGCCCACCTGTATCTCTGATGGGATTTCTGAGATGTAATACACATCTTTTGCTAGAAACTGCACGCCAAACATCGACTCGATTGCTGGAATAATGACTGCGATATTGGCAGCGATAGTTAGACCAAACACCAAACCCAGTGCGGTCCCAATAAAACCGATTAATGACCCTTGAATAAAAAATATTTTCATAACTTGGGAAGGAAGCGCACCAAGCGTCCTTAACACGGCAATATCCGTGCGTTTATCTGTAACGACCATCACCAACGTCGAAACAATGTTGAAAGCGGCTACGGCAACAATTAACAGCAGAATAATTGACATAACTCGCTTTTCAATTTGGATGGCCCTAAAAAACGTCGCATGACTTTGGGTCCAGTCAGAAACAAAAGTATTAATCGGTAGCACAGGCGCCAGATCTTTAGCCACTTGCGGCGCATCAAATAAGTCGGTCAGCTTGAGTCGCACTCCGGAGACTGAATCACCAAATCTGAGTAATTTTTGCGCATCGGTCATATGAATAATCGCAAGCGCAGCGTCATACTCATAATTATTGACTTCAAAAATTCCGCTCACACGAAATTGTCGGAGTCTAGGCATCACCCCTGCTGGTGTGACCTGCCCTTGCGGTGTAATCAAGACCACACGATCGTCGAGCCTCACCCCTAACGCTCTTGCCAAGTCAATACCAAGCAAGACATTAAACTGTCCCGCTTCTAGCGAAGAAAAAGAACCCGACACCATGTGCTCAGAAACGTCTGAAACACTTACCTCCTGATCGGGTAGCACACCTCGAATCATAGTCCCGTTGGATCGCCGGCCAGCGGTCAAAAGGCCTTCGCCCGATACAAATGGTGCGGACCCAACAACACTCGCTTCACTTCTCGCCTGTGAGGCGACCTTCTCCCAATTATCTAACTGGCTTTGACCTCCAAAAATCTGAACGTGGGATACCACGCCCAAAATCGTAGAACGAAGCTCCTTTTGAAAACCATTCATCACTGACAGCACTACAATCAAAGCCGCAACTCCCAGCGCGATGCCAATCATCGACGTCGCTGAAATGAACGAAATAAAATGATTTTTACGCTTTGCTTTGGTGTACCGTAATCCAACAAAAAGCTCGAATGGCTTGAACATAGCGGCCCGCTATTAAAATAGATTCCTCATTATATCGTCAGACTCGATATTTAATTAACATCTCATGTATGGGAGAATCGATGTTATTCAAAATTCGATCACGAAAATCCCATTGCGTACTCTAAACATCACGATATCGTTGCCACCTAACGCTGACTTATGGCTCGAGGAGACACTGACACCGTCTCTCGATCTGGCGTTTAGCCGCGGAGTTAGAACATCACAACACAACGCCTGTCTCATCGATCAGTGGATGTCTCACTTGTTCCCCCAACCAGGCAAAGATATCCCGGTCAGCGTACTTTTAGCGAGTGACTTTCCTGAAAACAGTGCACATACCCACTACATATGTTGTGAATTAGTTCAATACACTGCAGGCATGAATGATGTATTTTTGAGAAAGCTACCCGCTGCAAAACACATGGGCAAAACCATTCAGTCATATATGACGCTCATCGAAAAACATATCGAAGACAGTACGCTGCACCACGTTCCGCAATGGCCAAATCTTATGATTTTGGGCTGTAAAACCCCCTTAAGAATAAACACGACCAGTTTAGCCCGGGCACAACACAAGCCCTTGAGTGACGTTTTGCCTACCGGCGAAGACGCACGACAGTGGATTTCAACAATGAATGAAATTCAAATGATATTTCATCAACATAACGAGAAAGCTAACCCGACTGAGGCTGAAGAAAAACCAAATGGAGTTTGGTTTTGGGGAGAAGGCTCTCGTCAAATAATAGAGCGATCTAAGTTATGGCTATCAACGAATCAATCGGAACTCTCCGCCCTATCACGTGCGGCAAATGCAACGATGAAAACACAATCAGAAATCATCAACGAGAAAACGGCTGAATTTGACGCGCTGATTGATGTAAACATTACCGATCACAGAGATTTGCTCGAGGCCGATGATCTGGTTTTAAGAAGCTTTAACTCGTTGAAGAACAGCTTATACTCCCGCCTTAGCGTCACACTCATTCGAAACAATACAGCGCACACGACCGTGTGTTCGAAATATTCGCAATACAAATTATGGAAACAAAGACAACGAGTTAAGACCTGGGTTGGACATGACGGCATTTAATGAGAAACAACATATCGAAATTCGAGAAGCGCCAGAAGCCGCTCAGCAAGCACTCATTGCAAGCGGCGTTCAACCGATCATTGCAAGAGTATTTGCCGCAAGAGGTATACAAACCCACTCGGAACTAGACGCCTCGCTATCAAATTTAATTCCTTTTCAATCATTAAAAAATTGCAAAAAAGCCGCGTATTTATTAGCCGACGCCATAATCAATAATGAAAAAATAGTGATTGTTGCTGATTACGATGCGGACGGTGCTACCGCTGCCGCGATAGGTATTTTATTTTTTCGAGAAATGGGTGTTTTAATCGATTATTTTGTGCCAAACCGATTCGAACACGGTTATGGCCTCACGCCAGAGATTGTTGACATTGTGGCTAAAAATAAAGTCAACGTGATTATTACGGTCGATAACGGTATTGCCAGCGTCTCTGGCGTCTCAAGAGCAAATGAATTGGGAATCAAGGTCTTGGTGACCGATCATCATTTAGCAGGACCGCAGTTGCCTGACGCCGACTGCATTGTCAATCCAAATCAACCCAACGACTCATTTAAGAGTAAAGCGATTGCGGGAGTTGGTGTGATGTTCTACGTACTAATCGCCTTGCGAAGTGAATTAAGAGAGCGTCACTATTTCAATTCGGACCGAACCGAGCCTAATCTAGCTAATTTACTTGATTTAGTGGCGTTAGGGACAGTAGCCGATGTTGTACCACTAGATCGAAATAATAGAATCCTTGTTGCACAGGGACTTCGCCGGATTCGCTCTGGAGCTATGAATCATGGAATAAGAGCGTTATTAAAAATAGCAAAAAAAAATCCCACAACAGCCCGGTCTTCTGATTTTGGCTTCGCGATAGGCCCAAGACTCAACGCGGCAGGAAGACTCACAGATATGAAATTAGGTATTGAATGCCTCATTTCAGAGCGACTAGAGACTGCGATCGATTTAGCAACGGAGCTAGACCGTTTAAATATCGAACGTAGACAAATCGAAGGGGACATGAAAGATCAAGCCTTAACGATACTGGACAATATCGCTGGAGGACCTGAAATGGGAGTTACCTTGTTTGATAAAACGTGGCACTCTGGCGTTGTTGGAATTTTGGCTTCTCGTGTCAAAGACAAGCTTCAGCGACCCGTCATCGCCTTCGCTCAGACAGCTAACGGCGCCCTTAAGGGCTCAGGAAGATCAATCAAAGGCGTTCATCTTCGTGATGCGCTCGACGCACTGACTAAAATGGATCCAGACGTTATTGAAAAGTTTGGTGGGCATGCTATGGCTGCAGGGTTAACCATTCAAGCACACCAGCTCAAGCGTTTTTCGAAACTATTCAACGATATTATCGAGGGAGAATTCGAAAAAAATACTATCGATAATTCAATTTATATTGATGGCGCGTTAAAAGACAGCGACCCCATTCCCACTCTAGCGCAAGAGGTGCGTAGACACGTGTGGGGCCAAAGTTTTCCTGAACCCACATTCAGAAACGAATTGTATGTCAGAACACATAAACTTTTAGGAGAGAGTCACACAAAATTAAAACTATCTTTCACTCCAAAAGGGGAGACATTTGATGCGATCCGTTTTAACTTCAATGAATCGGTACCTGATGTCATCCTGTGTGTGTATCGTCTCGATATTAACGATTATTTTGACCATCAACCAATCCAGTTAATCGTAGAGACATGGTGAAACAATGCGACTTTATAGAAGTAGCGATATCGACAATTCCCGTGATGGGTCACACACCACTTATTCACCCTTTATCAGATGTTTATCCGTATTGATTCCGGTAAACTATCGTTTGTTATAACTGTCCCTCTGAGGCAATAGACGACCAATATGGAACCCGAACATTTAAATACGATACAAGAAAAAATACAGGATTTATCCGACCGAACCACCCAACTACGGGGGTATCTTTGACTACGACGTTAAATGCGACCGATTAGCAGAAGTTGATCGACTACTCGAGGACCCTGATATTTGGCAAAACCCAGAAAAAGCCCAGGAAGTAGGTAAAGAAAAAAAATCCCTTGAAACCGTCGTTAACGTTCTTTCTGCCGTAGGCTCCCAAGTCAAAGATATGGAAGAACTTTTAGCCTTGGTCATTCAAGAAGATGACTCTGAGACGCTAAAGGCGATCGAACAAGACCTTAGTGATGCAGAAATTCAAATCGCAGATCTTGAATTTCGTCGCATGTTTTCGAATCCTATCGACAAAAATGGTTGCTTCCTCGACATTCAATCAGGTGCTGGCGGCACTGAAAGTCAAGATTGGGCAGCAATGCTTTTACGAATGTACGCGAGGTATACCGATGTGAAGTCATTCAAAGCTGAGGTTTTAGAAGAATCCGCGGGTGACGTCGCAGGCATTAAAAGTGCTGTGCTAAAAATTTCAGGAGAATACGCATACGGCACATTACGGACGGAAACAGGCATACACAGGCTCGTTAGAAAATCCCCATTTGACTCCAATGCCAAAAGACACACCTCATTTGCGAGCGTATTTGTTTACCCTGAGGTAGATGACTCAATTGACGTCGAAATCAATCCAGCGGAACTCAGAATAGATACCTATCGCGCCAGTGGTGCTGGGGGCCAACACGTTAACCGAACTGATTCGGCTGTTCGTATTACCCATGTCCCCACGAATACAGTGGTTCAATGTCAGAATGATCGATCGCAACATAAAAACAAAGCAGCTGCTATGTCTATGCTTAAATCAAAACTTTATGAACTCGAACTACGCAAACGGCAATCAGAGCAGCAAAAACTTGAAGACTCTAAATCGGATATCGGTTGGGGACATCAAATAAGATCATATGTACTCGATCAGTCTCGAATTAAAGATTTACGTACCAACGTTGAAACGGGTAATACACAAGCTGTTCTAGATGGGAATTTAGACCTATTCATTCAAGCCAGCCTCAAACAAGGTCTCTAACCGATAGGGAATCAAATGTCAGAAAATAACCACCCCACTCCTGAAGAAACGATAGATACCAATCAAATCATTGAGGAACGGCGCGCGAAACTTCATAAACTTCAGGAAACCGGTAATGCTTTTCCAAACGACTTTAATAGAGAGGATTTGGCATCAGCAATCCATGAGAAATACGGAGCGCTCAATAAAGAGCAGTTAGAAGAAACTCCTGCTCAAGCTACGGTTGCCGGACGAATCATGTTGAAGCGAGTGATGGGCAAAGCCAGCTTTGCCACCATCCAAGACATGTCAGGTCAAATTCAGTTATACATTAATAATGCTGGGATTGGAGAGGAAGAGCACACCGCTTTCAAACACTGGGATTTAGGTGACATTGTCGGCGCATCTGGGGAGCTATTTAAAACGAAGACTGGAGAGCTTAGTATACGGGTCAAGTCTCTCCGACTATTAACAAAATCATTACGCCCACTACCAGAAAAGTTTCACGGACTCACTGACCAAGAACAGAGATATCGCCAAAGGTATGTGGATCTAATTGTGACACCAGAGGCAAAAAAGAACTTTCAAATCCGATCAAAAGCAATACAAATATTACGAACTTTTTTTACCGATCGTGGATATCTTGAAGTCGAAACTCCAATGATGCAATCCATTCCTGGTGGAGCAACGGCAAGACCATTTGTCACACATCATAATGCTTTAGATATGCAGCTCTATCTTCGCGTAGCTCCTGAGCTTTATCTAAAAAGGCTTGTTGTCGGCGGGTTCGAGAAAGTATTCGAGATCAACCGTAACTTTAGAAATGAAGGGATATCCACAAGACACAACCCTGAATTTACAATGCTTGAATTCTACGAGGCCTATCGAGACTATAAATATTTGATGGGCCTGACAGAAAACATGTTGAGAGAGCTCGCCGAGGCGTGCACAGGCTCTAGCCTGATTGAGTACCAGGGACAAGATATTGACTTCGGTAAACCATTTCAGCGCCTAACCATGGCTGAAGCGATCGCTAAGCACAATGAGACATTTTCTTCAGATGAACTTCATGACATCAATTTTTTACGCGAAGCACTAGCAAGAAGAAAAGTCCCTCACTTCCCTGCTGACGGTATTGGAATGTTACAACTTAAATTGTTTGAAGAAACGACAGAAGAGAAACTTATCCAACCTACTTTTATCGTCGCACATCCCACTGACGTATCGCCTTTAGCGAGAAGTAACGACGATAATCCTGCTGTGACCGATCGTTTCGAATTGTTTATTGCTGGAAGAGAAATCGCAAATGGCTTTTCAGAACTGAACGATCCTGAGGATCAATCAAACCGCTTTAAAGCGCAAGCAGAGGCCAAAGCACAAGGAGACGATGAGGCTATGTTTTACGATAGTGATTACATACGCGCCCTCGAATATGGCATGCCTCCCACAGCCGGAGAAGGGATTGGAATTGACCGTCTGATCATGCTTTTAACCAATAGCGCTTCAATTCGTGAAGTGATTCTATTCCCACAAATGAGACCCGAGTAACATGTCCAACACAAGAAAACCACTCTGGGAACCCACCCCCTCTCGAATCAAAACATCACACATTAATCGTTTCATCGCGCATCTTAATAAGAAATATAAAACTAATAAACAGATACTTAAGATCAATTCTTCAGCTAAATTATATGATTGGTCGATTTCGAATACAAATCAATTTTGGAGTTCCATCTGGGATTACTGCGGCATCATCGCATCAAAAAAAGGAAGAACTGTACTCAGTAATAAAAACCAGATGCCCGGCGCAAACTGGTTTCCGGAGTCACGATTAAATTACGCCGAGAACCTTCTTAAACTAAGAAGCAATAAGGAAGCAATTGTCTTCCAAGGTGAAGACCGCGTCACCAATCGGTTAACTTATTCAGAGCTCTACGATGCCGTCTCAATCACAGCTCAAGCGTTATCAGCGACGGGCGTTAAGAAGGGAGATCGAGTAGCGGCCTTTATGCCGAATTTACCCGATACGATCATTTTTATGCTCGCGGCCACAAGTTTGGGGGCTCTGTGGTCTTCCTGCTCACCAGACTTCGGGACTCAGGGAGTTCTAGATCGATTTGGGCAAATCAAGCCCAAGATATTAATTGGTGTAGACGGCTACTTCTATAATGGTAAGGAAATTGACACGACAAAGAAACTGAGTGAAATCGCGAACACGCTGACTTCACTAAAGAAAGTTATTGTTGTTCCTTATACAAAAGCTAGGCCCAACATCCAATCAATTAAGCATTCAGTACATTTAAAGGATTTCGTGAGTCGGTATGGTCCGAAAACAATTAAATTCGCGCAATTGCCCTTTAATCATCCACTGTTTATTATGTTCTCGTCAGGAACAACTGGTGTCCCCAAGTGTATTGTGCACGGCCACGGAGGCACCCTTTTACAACATCTTAAAGAACATCAACTCCACACTGACTTAAAAGCCGAAGACCGGTTTTTTTACTTCACAACCTGCGGTTGGATGATGTGGAACTGGCTTGTGAGTGGGTTAGCCTCAGGGGCAACGCTTTTGCTCTACGATGGGGCGCCCACCTACCCGAATGCTGATAGTCTTTTTGACTTCGCAGAAACGGAGCGCATGTCTATCTTTGGGACCTCTGCAAAATACATAGATGCGATAAACAAACTGGGTGTAAATCCAAAAAAGACCCATAAGCTCGCACACTTAAAGACCATGACGTCTACCGGCTCCCCGTTGTCTCCAGAGAGTTTTGACTATGTCTACGACAAAATAAAAAAAGATATTCTACTCTCGTCAATTTCAGGCGGGACCGATATCGTATCCTGTTTCGTCCTCGGAGACCCGACCTTACCTGTGTTCAGAGGGGAAATACAACGAAGAGGCTTTGGGTTGGACGTTCAAGTGTTTAATGATGCCGGAGAATCGGTTATCGGAACCAAAGGGGAACTTGTATGTGTTGCGCCCTTTCCTTCAATGCCAGTAGGCTTTTGGAACGATATAAACGATAAAAAGTATCTTGCCGCTTATTTTTCTCGCTTCGAAAACGTATGGTGTCACGGGGATTTCATCGAGCTCACCAAGCGCGGAACCCTGGTCATTTACGGCCGTTCGGACGCGATACTTAATCCAGGCGGAGTAAGAATTGGTACAGCGGAAATCTACAGACAAGTCGAGAAGCTTGATTCGGTACTCGAGAGTCTAGTTATAGGTCAAAATTGGCTTGGAGATACACGCGTCGTTCTTTTTGTTACGCTAAGAGATGGACTGAAGCTCAGTCCATCTCTTGAAAACGAAATTATTCAGACGATACGCACGAATACGACACCACGTCATGTCCCAGCAAAAATTCTTCAAGTGGCGGATATACCGCGCACCAAGAGTGGAAAAATTGTTGAATTAGCCGTTAGGAATGTTGTTCACAAGGAACCGGTAAAAAACGTAGAGGCCCTCGCTAATCCTGAAGCTTTAGCGTATTTCAAAGATAGAGTCGAGTTAACGGTATAACGTTTTTTTACGGCGACGGTAGACTGCCAACTCGTATGATAGTTGACCAGGTTTAAAACTTCATTCTGAGCTCAACACGAACTCCTGAAATTTCCTCTTGATTCTTACGCTCGCCATAGATTCCATCGGTCCTAAATATCCAACGACGAGAAATTGGTTTTTGGAATCGCACCCCAATTGCCTGTTGATCGCCAGGCGCATTTCGCAAAGCGTCGTTCTCGTCACCCATAATTTGGACATTGGCGTATTCCAATATTAATTGCTGATTCAGTGAAAAGAGATACATCACCCCCACAGCGCCACCATAAGTATCGTTCGCCGTATCATCTAACTTTGGAAAACCGGTTATTCCGTCAGTTTCAAAGTTCACACCAGTATTTTTAAGTATTCCTGCTGCTCCCGTAGCCAAGGGCTGTGGGTTGTCTTTTCCATAGAAGAAATTAAAGTACGGGACCAACGTTGATGGGAGATGTGTGATCCATGAATTCTCCACTAAAAGGGCGTAACCATCGGCAGTTTGGTTCAATCCAGGAACAGGATCTTGCCCAAAGTTAGCGAGCAAACGCACACTGTTGGATATCTTTCCGCCGTAACGTTTAGTCCAGGCGAGCATGACGTTGTTATAGTCCATTTGGAAGTCATCCCGGTCGTCCGTGACCCGAGCGTAGCCGGCTTCCAGGTAACCTTCTGCCACGTCCACGAATGTCGTTAGGGCATAAAACTTACCGGCATTATCGTCTATCACACCATCCGTTATGAAAACAGGTGTGGTTACTTTGTTCGTACCTACGAAAAAAGTCGTATCAAAGTTTGTAATATCAAATTTTGGAGAATTCTTAGCTTGAGCCGTAACTGCCCCGCCGACAAATGCATCGTTGACCCAAAGACCATTTTGAAGGAACAAAGGAAGCAAGCCTACCGCGAACGGCAAATCGAACGTCGTGTACTTGTCAGTAAGCCCGGATTGAATATATCCCCAGTCACCTTCGAAAAAAAATGTCTCTGGATCAAAATCAAGCTCCGCTTGAAATCCGTTTCCGTCAATATCGTCGACAGGTGTTCCGCCTAACTCCAAACGTGTCTGCTTTCCACCGTCATCGAGGGGCTTAACAAACATGTGTAAACGCTCGGTTGCCGTCAGGTTCAGGTCAAATTCTAAATTCAACTGGGACGCCAACTGCGCATTTTCCGCGTCACCGTTATCGTTAGCTGCTAGGACAGTTCTCCAATCGCCGTAAACTAAAAACTGCGGTCGTACTAGATTCTTGGCACCAACAAGATTTATTCCGGAGCCGAAATCACCCTCTGAGTACATGGGATAACCCCATTCAATCAGTGGACGAGGCTCGTCAATAGCCGTTTTTCCGCCATAAACTACCAATTGCTCTTCCGGATCATACGGAGCGGTATAAACTGGGTCAGGTTTAAACCCTGTCGCGTCATATTCAGTAGGGCTTGCGCTCTCATCCATTTCCGGTGGTTCCTGATGCCCATAGTGCTCTGGGCTACTACTGCGATATTCACGGACGGTATCTGCCTGTCCTTTTCTCTCAAACTCGAGCTCTTGTGCCAAACTCACTGAAGGAAAACTTAGCGCAACACTCGTTAACACTAATAAAGCTCTTATTCTTGTTATCACTTATTTAACCTCAAATTCGACCGCGTAAGGATGAATATCCAGCATCCATTCATTAATGGAGCGTTCCATATCCTGCGTAGCACCAACGAACTTCATGAAATACAGTGGCTCTGCCCGGCTTCTCATCCGCGCAAGGATCTTATAAGTACCCTTTTTTGTCATCTTCTCAGCGGGAACTCTATATTTGGCGTCTCTCCAGCCCAACGGTGGGATTGATCGCCCTTCCATTCTCACCAATGGTGGGTGATTCTGAACAGAAGTTGGGACCGCTGAAGGTCTCAAAAATGGTTTCTGATCCACGTCAAAGTTAACAGGTAGATACATTTCTCGATCCGTACCCTTAATATTTGTCGTTAAAAATTTCGTTTGGAAATTGACTAATTGCTCATCATAAGCGACCTTCCCCGCAGCAACATCTAACGAGTGAATGTCGGCCATATCCCCATAGCTATCGACATAGCCCGACTCGAAAATACGCTCACCATCTGGATCAAGGACCGCGACATTCATCCAAATTTCTGGCTGCGCTCCAAGTGAACCGGAAGGCAAATTATGCCCCTCGTCCACATTTGTCACCCTAAATCGAACATTGAGGGGCTTACCAGCTTCCGGTGTGTCCCCATCAAAGAAGGGACCATCAATCCGTGACCCGTTCTCCATAACGGCTTTACGATCGAGTTTTTTATCTACGAGAAGTTTTTGATTTTGCTTAACGATATGTCGTGCCCAGAGACGGTCCTCAGGGTCAATCCACGTATCTGGGAATTCTGGAGAGTCGACCTCACCTCGTTTGAGCTTTTCTTCCCAATCAGCGTCTCCCCAAGCTGCTCTGTAGTCAAAGGTTAACCACTCCTTGATGCTCCAACGTAATGCCCGAGGGTTGAACGGAAAGATACCGGGATGTGCGATCGGATATCCAGGGCCATAAAAAGCATGATTTGAATGTTTTTTGTCTAGATCTCCGACGACTCGGCCATTAACAATTGCCGTAGGCCACTTATCATAGCCTTTCGCCTCACCAGGAACCTTGCCCATATGGCAATCTTGGCACGTCACACCTTTACGGAAAGCCGGCGAATCTCGGTATTGCTCCCAAACAACCTCGAGCTTAATACCTAAATTTACTTTGACCTGATGACATGAAACGCAAAACTCCGAGGTACCAATTTGGTCGAATACCGACACGCCGCCGTGGATCGGAGTTCCAGGCTCACCCGGTGTGTCACTGATCCTATATTCCTCTTTGTTATCAATGACCTCCGGAAAGTTACCGCCACCACCACCCGTGTTATAAACAGGATCATAAATCGTTCCTGGATTGATATGACGCTCACCGTTCACTTTACCGAATTGCGCGTTCACCCTGTGACAGGTGATGCACGTAATACCTTCTCTAGCGACGATACTTCTATCCCATAAAGGAAGTTCTCTAGGTTCACCCTTTTGAGTCCCTACCTGCTGGTGACAACGGGTACAGAAAGTCCCCATCGTACCGTCAGTTAGAGAGTTTACGGCTTGTTCAAATTTATGGAACATGGGAGAAACAGAAGCATAAGCATGGTTCGAGGACGCCCACTCCCAAAATACCTTTTGGTGGCACATCGCACATTTTGTCGCAGAGGGAAATTCGTCCTGCATCAAAAGGTCCAAATGAGCGCCTGTCCCGCTCGTTAACTCGATAGGATTTCTCTCTGCAGACGCAATGGATGCTGTGCACAACATTAAGAGCGCAAACAAAGTTGCAAAAAACCTCGAACCATATTTATTCATACTGCTAACTGCTCCTTAGTCATTAAAATCAAGATGAATTAATCGACACATCTAAAATGATTTACTGACGCGCTGCGGCTAATGACTGCAATGCAGCAGTATACTTTGCCGGAGTGTAAGTTTTAGAGTTATCAATTGCTGCATAGGCTTTTAGCAGCGCTTCATTGTATCCGTTTAAGTCAGCGTCAGCGCCAGTCATCTCAATCGCAGCTAGGACTGAGCCTATTGCCATCGTAGCCTGCTCCGCTGTTATTAGATCTATAAATTCACCTTTCAACCCCTCAGCCACGAGCGAGTCATATATCTTCCACATCGCTGTAACGTCAAATTCAGTGGAGGCGAATGTTTCAACCAAGGCATCAACCGTGGTGGACAAGTCCGCTAAGGCCCTTAACGTCGCTTCTTGGCCTTTAGATGAGGACTCGTGTAAAGCTCTAGTTTGCTCAAGCAAGCGCGCAGACATCGATTCATCCACTGCATTGGCCAAAACCCGCAGCATAACAAGATTTGAATCGTTCAAACGCGGCACACCAGGACCAATATTCACTGACTCACGTTTTTGCCAACGAGGCTCTTCCATCGAGTGGTGACAAGCGTAACAGTCAAAATAGAATAGCTCTGGAAAAATACCAGCCGAGTTTCGATTCTTATCCATTAAGGCTTCAACTGTGATTTGTGCGGCCATTGCCTGTCCGACAGCCCATACTTTAACGCCACTGGATTGCTGCTTTCTTTGCTTATAATCGGCATCAATTCGGTAATGTGCCGGCTGGTTAGCGGTAAACGTATCCAATTCAAACGCCAAACGTGGATGTCCAGCGCCCATGATACGGTGAGTAATCGATTTTCTTGGATCGCTCAGGTGACAGCTAAGACAAAGTTTCGCGCGTGCCTTTGGGTCTTCCGTGGGATATATACCAGCGTTTAGGTAGTCTTCACGCTGTCCGAATCCGGATACATGTAAACCTAACCACTCCACTGCACCGCCATGGCAGGATTCACATCCCACTCCGTCTGCTACATCGAAGTTCTTCGATCGCAGCTCTTTAGGAACGTTATCGGTATGGCAGTCCAAACATGCTTCTTCCTGTCTGGCATCCTCTATTCCAAGATTTTTGGCAATCCGTTTACCTCTATCTGAACTGAGCGCATCATAAGCGCCGGAATGTGGGTCATCAGTGCTCCAAGTAACAAATTCGTTCTGTAAAACAGCAGAGTTCGCCCATGGCTTGGCCGCACCATGGCAAGTTGAGCCACCACAGGTCTGCGTTCCTAAACGAGCTTTACCTGAATATTGAGGCAGCTCTGGATCCGCTTGTACGCTGACCGACGCGACGGTCAACATCAAACCTGAAAAGACACTGACAATCAGAGCCTTCGCATAACTCGAGAAACCGCGCCTCGATTGGTTAGTAATTTCCCCTGACCGATATTGAGTCGGTCTAACAATGCTCGTCTTCATTGCTTCACCTCTGCTTTTATTTTATTTTCTTTATGAAATTCATGACAACTAGTACACGTAGTGGGCACTAAGCTACCATTATCTCCCCCATGACAATCTTTACACACATTAATGGACGGCAATATCAAATCGTTTGCCTCCTCTGATTGTTCTGCCGAATGACACTCTGCGCAGTCCGCAGTCTTGTGTGGTGCGTGACTAAAAAGACCCTTTTGCAGGTATAAGTCTGCTTGTGGCATCTCCGCTAAGGTCCAATTGAGTGGATCAACCTTATCTTCAACAATTTCGTGGCACTCTCCACACAATTTTTTGCCAAAGTGACCACCAATCACCTCATCGGCCTTACTCTCTGCCCATTGAAGCGCTTCCTTCTTTTCAAGAACTGTCGCTTTGGAACCAGGAATACGTCTGACTACACTCGGCGCATTTTCACCCTCACGCGGCTTGAACCCGCCGTGTAGTGCAATAGATGCATATGCATCTCTGATATATTGCTTTGCTACTGCGACGTCTGCATGCGGAATCGCGCGATCAGGAGCATTTGGCTCGAAGGCCAGGCTATGGCAATCAGCGCAAACCTTCTCAAATTCGGGTTTCGCCATGACTGTTCCCGTCACGTCTGCGACGTGACAGCTGTCACAATTCATGACTCGCCTCTCGCCGAGAGCTCCCTCCGGCACTTTCATACCTTCTTTGTCGAGGTGTTGTTTATGGGAAAACTTCAGTCCGGACTTCGGTCGATTCGCATCATCCTCATAATAAAAATCTCCATGAGATTCAAATGATACGATGTCTTTTAAATCTGACTTCCCTTTGGTAACTGCAGCAATATTTCCGTGACAATCACTGCAAAACTCGTCTGTGTTAAGGACCAGCGCTTCTGATCCTTCGTGCTCCTTGTGACACGCCTGACAAGCCGTATCTGATATGGAGGCATCGGGAAACTCCTCAGCATTCACGTGCTCATGGGCATCAGAATGGCAATTGACGCACGTTTCATTTGCAACCTGTTGAAACGGCTCTTGGTGACAAGCACTGCAGTCTGTACCCAATATTTTATGAGAGCTAGAGAGGTGACCCGCCTGCCAAAACTGTCGCATAGAAACAGGTAGCAAATGCTCCCCCTCAACATTAGCGTCTCTAATTTCTTTAACACTTCTCGGCCCATCGATCTCCGCAATTTGTCGTTTTGCCTCTCCGTTAAAATGTTCCACCAACGGCACTGCCAAGAATAGAACGGCAATGATTAATCCGATCGCTATAGACCATGGCTTCGCCCTCATACCGAGGTCTTCAACACTGAGCGTCGAGCGCTCCGACAAAGTATCTCGGATATTTTCAAGAGGGTGAATTAACTCCAACGTCATGATGTACTTTGCATCACTCGCCTCTGGAGCCACCTGCAGTTCAAGCTCGTAAGGGCCTATCTCAAACTTTTCTCCGATATTGAGTCGACCGCTGGAAACAAGATTTCCAGCAATTTTGACATTCGCTTGTCCAGCAGCCTCAATATACAAACTTCCATCGCGCTCAAGAAGTGTCGCTTGATGAAGTAGGGCTCGCGGATCATTCAGAAGTATCTCGGCGTCCGCGCCGCGTCCAAACCGTATTGGTGACCCGTCGACCTTGGTATCTCTCGATACAATATCACCTGTTGATTTTCTTTGAAGGGTACGAAGTATCAGTTTCATTTTGTCAACCCCCTACCAATAAAAGAAAACAGCGACAACGTGCGCGACAAGAGCAACTAGCGCCCCAATCGATAGTGGCACATGGAAATACAACCACAAGCGCACCAGGGTTGCTGCTCGAACATAAGTTCTAAGCCGACGTAATAGCTCCGACTTTCGCGTCAGTACACCTTGCAGCTTTCTCAAGGCTGCCTCTTGGTCCTCACTCGTAACGCTCGCCGAATCGACAAAAGCCAAAGCAAGCTTCGTCGGACAATTCGCTGGATCTATTTCCAACATTTTTCCTATCGACCCGCCTACCTGAGTAGTTTCAGCCGCCTTGAGAAGAACCTCGTTAATATCATCCCCTAGCCCGATAGCGACCTCCCTAGCCTGAAGGTCCAACTCTGAGAGCTCTAAAAGAATTTCAGCTCTAGTTAACCCTTGACGTGACCCCGTCAACACTGACGGATAACGGACATAGCAAAAAACCCCATACATCCCACTCACGACAGTTAAAGTGACCAAGGTCCATAGGAGCGAATGAAGATTTAAGCCAAGTTGAAATCCAGAATGGAATAAACTAAGAAATATGACTACGATTCCAAGGTAAACGTGTGCGCTTAACCATCCTTTTAAAAGGTCAACACCGGTGGCAAATTGACGTTTTTTTACTCCGAACCAAGCCAAAAATATAACGATACCGGCACTAATGACCCCAAGTGTATAACCGAACCACGTACCACCGTTAGGCGCTCGGCCAGGATCATGCGCAAGATAAGCGACAAAGGCAATCAAAAGAACTAAGGAACTTAACTTTAGGTACTTATAATTTTTGTAGGCTAAAAAAGACTCACTTAGTTTAATGTCCATATTACTAAGACCCCTTACCCGTTAACTGCATTAGCGCCTGAGGCGCTACACGAACAGCAGCACCAGTTGGGCATGCTCTGACACACGATGGGCCACCTTCATAGTCTCGACACATATCGCACTTAACGGCTTTTTTGGGCGCTCTTTCATCTGTCTCATTTTTTGAGAATAGCCTTGATAAAATGCCGCTTTTTTTGTTATCTAGAGAAGCCAATTGAATCACGCCGTAAGGACAACTTCGTGCGCAGTTTCCACAGCCAATACAGCTATCTTCGATAA
>CAJQMS010000074.1 GCA_905479505.1 uncultured Burkholderiales Genera incertae sedis bacterium
GCAATCGGCGGAGTCCCCGCTTCAAACTTAGCGGGGATATCCGCGTAAGTAGTTTTTTCAAAAGTCACTGAGAGAATCATGTCCCCACCGCCTTCATAAGGATTCATCCTCTCAAGCAATTCACGTTTCCCATACAGAATTCCAATCCCAGTTGGTCCACAAACTTTGTGGCCGGAAAATATATAAAAATCGCAATCAAGATCTTGCACATCAACCTTCATATGAGGTGCGCCTTGAGCACCATCAACCAAAACAGGGACATTTTTTTTGTGTGCAACCGACACCATTTCTTTAATGGGGTTGATTGTTCCGAGCACGTTTGAAACGTGAGTGACAGCTACGATTTTTGTTCTATCGCTCAACAATCGCTCATATTGATCAAAGTCGAGCTCACCTTCGTCCGTGATCGGTATAACTTTTAAAATCGCACCTGTCTCCTCGCAAAGTTGCTGCCAGGGAACGATATTTGAATGATGTTCCATGTGTGAGATAAGTATTTCATCACCCTCGCCTATGAATGCACGACCGAATGCGTGCGCCACTAAATTAATCGCGTGCGTTGTTCCCTTCGTGAAAATTACTTGTGAGGAATCTGCAACATTCAAAAACTTAGCGACAATTGATCGTGAATTCTCATAAGAAGCGGTTGCTTGCTCCGACAACGTGTACACCCCTCGATGAATATTGGCATGCTCATTTTGATGATAGTGATTTATCCGATCAATTACAGATTGGGGCATCTGCGAGCTGGCGCCGCTATCTAAATATACCAGAGGCATTTTATTGTTTTCGCTATGAAGCACCGGAAAATCTCTCTTAATCCTCTCCACATCTAATTCCGAACCACTCTCTTGACTCATTATTTTTTCCATATCTGACTAACCTTTTTTCATACTCGAGTTTGTTGCTTTATATAACTTTCGATGACACCTGCTAGGGACTTGATCGGCAAGTCATCTATAACCTCCTTAGCAAACGCATAATTTAATAAATTACGTGCCACACCATCATCAAGCCCTCTTGTTTTCAAATAAAACAATTCATCATCATTCACCTGGCCCACGGTTGCGCCATGGGCACACTTGACATCATCAGCGAATATCTCCAATTCCGGTTTAGCATCTACAGAGGCTCGTGCACTCAGCAAGAGGTTTCTATTCTGTTGACTTGAATTAGTTTGTTGCGCATCTTGATGGACTTTAACCTTCCCGTTAAAAACAATTTTAGATCGCCCTCCGGCTATTGTCTTATGAACCTGGTTAGACTGACCATGCGGCTTTGTATGCTCGATACACGAATGGGTGTCCACAATTCTTTTATCGTGCCCTAAAGCCAACCCTTTTATTTCAATATATCCACCCTCCTCACGCTGACGAGTTACTAAGTTATGCCTTGATACTGCGCCTCCGACGCTGACTGACCAATTGCGGTAGACAGCACCGTTATCCACTCCAACATGAGTGTGCGCAATATGAAATGCGCTATCATCATCGCGTTGAAGCTTGACATGTATCACTTCGGCTCCCGCAGATATTGAAAGCTCCGAAACGGCATTCGTCATATAACCAAATCCTCCCAGACCCAAATAATCTTCAAGAATACAAATTCTTGCTTGCTTCTCCGCTAGAAGCATTAACCTCGGATGATTAAACGTATGCTTGCCCGTACTGATATTCAGAATGTGAATGGTCTCCATATCAACGCCACGGTTGTCTGCATGAACAACCACAATATCTTTGAACAAAGCTGTGTTCATTTCACAAAAAGCACTAACGCCATCCCCGCCGACATTGTTTAGTTGCCGCTCCAATCTCTCACGAAGACGCTCGTCTCCTAGAGCAGACTTCAGATCAGTAACCCGAATTTTTGTTTTCACCGCATTCGTACGACTTAGCTCTGCGGAATAGACACCATCAACAAGAACAATAGCGCTTGAAGCTTCAGGTATTAAGAATGTTTTTACGACAGACGCATCCACAGCCGCCCTGTCATCAGGAGAGCTCAATGTATTTTTATATAGCGAAGTTAAGTCAGTAAAACGCCACTCCTCTTCCTCACTGGTTGGCAAAGCCTGTTCTTTTAGCGCTACTCTGGCCTCTAACTGCCGCTGCCTAAGCCACTTCCCCTTCGGCGAATCGAGAGTTACACCCTCACCTTCCAACAAACTTGCAGTAAACTCAACAGCACGATCGCTCATGACACGCTCGATTTATTCTCTTCAAGGATCCACTCGTACCCTCTTGACTCTAACTCGTGTGCAAGGGACTTATCACCAGTCTTTATGATCCGGCCTCCGTCCACCACGTGAATAAAATCCGGCTCGATATAGTTTAACAACCGTTGATAATGCGTCACTAATACAACCGCATCATTATCTCCATGTAAAGTATTGACGCCATTAGCCACCACCCTCAAAGCGTCAATGTCTAAACCCGAGTCAGTCTCGTCTAAGATCGCTAGCTTGGGCTCGAGAATCGCCATCTGGAGAATTTCATTACGTTTCTTTTCGCCACCGGAAAACCCCTCGTTCAAACTTCTTTCTAAAAACTCCGCGTCCATGTCCAGCAACTTGAGTTTGCTTTGAATATAGTCGTCAAATTCTAACGGGTCCAACTCCTCTCCACCACGCGCTTTTTGGACGGTGTTGTAAGCCAATCTCAGAAAAGCGCCATTGGTTACGCCGGGAACCTCAACGGGATACTGAAACCCCAAGAAGATGCCTAACTTCGCTCTCTCGTCCGGTTCCAGGTCCATCAGATTTTTACCCTGAAATTCTAATGTGCCTCCACCGACGGTGTAAGACGGGTGACCGGCTACAACCTTAGAAAACGTACTTTTACCTGACCCATTAGGGCCCATAATCGCATGTATCTCCCCTGCTTTGACTGTTATGTCGAAGCCATTTAAGATTTGAGTGTCATCAATGCTTGCGTTCAGTTCCTGAACACTCAATATTGTTTCTGCGTTGTTTATAATCATCCCACGCTTCCTTCCAGTTTTAGACCGAGTAGTTTTGTCGCCTCGACCGCAAACTCCATGGGCAAGTGCATAAATACATCTCTAACAAATCCATTAATAATCATTGACACTGCTTCTTCAGAATCGATACCGCGACTCAAAAAATAAAAGAGCTGCTCCTCACCGATCTTGGATGTACTGGCCTCATGCTCTACTGTTGCGCTTTTATTACCAACCTCGATGTACGGAAAAGTATTAGCGCCGCACAAATCACCGATCAACATCGAATCACATTGTGAGTAATTCCTTGCTCCGTCAGCTTTTGGAGACACTTTTACCAAACCTCGATAACTATTGTTTGATTTTCCCGCAGAAATTCCTTTGCTGATAATCCGGCTACGTGTGTTTTTACCGATATGAAACATCTTTGTCCCAGTATCGGCTTGTTGCATATTATTGGTCAGTGCCACTGAATAAAATTCGCCAATCGAATTATCCCCAAGCAAGACACATGAGGGATATTTCCAAGTCACTGCCGATCCTGTTTCCACCTGAGTCCAAGATATTTTTGAGTTTTTACCTTTACATAAACCCCTTTTTGTTACGAAATTAAAGATTCCCCCAACTCCGTTTTCATCTCCGGCATACCAATTTTGAACCGTCGAGTACTTGATGTCTGCGTCATCAAGCGCCACAAGCTCGACCACAGCAGCATGCAACTGATTTGTATCAAATTGTGGTGCGGTACAACCCTCTAAATAACAAACTTGGCTGCCTTCCTCAGCGACGATCAAAGTTCTTTCAAACTGCCCTGAGTCTTGAGTATTGATACGAAAATAAGTTGACAAATCCATAGGGCACTTCACCCCTTTCGGGATAAAACAAAAAGAGCCGTCGGTGAACACCGCGGAATTTAGCGCAGAATAAAAGTTATCCGTATAAGGCACCACACTCCCTAGATACTTTTTGATCAGTTCCGGGTGATCTTTAACTGCTTCCGAAAAGGAACAAAATATGATGCCCTCTTCGGCTAACTTTTCTTTAAAAGTAGTCGTTACGGAAACACTATCGAACACTACGTCCACCGCAACCCCAGCTAGTGCCGCCCTCTCATTCATTGGTATTCCGAGTTTCTCGAACGTTTCCAATAATTCAGGATCGACCTCGTCCATGGATTTCTTAGTCGCTTTCGGCTTTGGTGCCGAGTAGTAAATGATGTCTTGAAAATCAATTTTTGGGTACGTCACGTTCGGCCACTTTGGCTCTGTCATCGTTAACCAATGGCGATAAGCCTTCAATCGGAATTCTAACAACCATTCCGGCTCATTTTTTTTACTGGATATTGTTCTAATAACATCTTCGTTCAGCCCGCGCCCAACCGAGTCCGTTTCTATATCCGTGTGAAACCCTGCTTTGTAGGGCTGGTTTACAATATTATCAATCGCTGTGCTCATTTTCTTTTACTCTCAGTTATTATCTTCAATCGTAAAACTCTCGCCGCAACCACAAGTGGCCGCAGCTTTAGGATTCTCCACTTTGAACAGTTCATTCAGCCCTTTTCGCTCGAAATCTAGCGTCGATCCGTCTAAAAACAATAGATCAGACTTCTTCACGAACACTTTCACATCCCTAGACTCAAATATCTCGTCATCTGGTGAGGCCTCGAGCGCCCTCTCAAAAGTGTAACTAAGACCCGAGCATCCAACTGTCTTAACGCCAAAACGCATGCCGACGCCTCCGTCCTTCTCCAACGCTCGTTGGATATGTTGCGCCGCCTTTTGTGTAACTTGTATTGTCATAATTAATATTTTTAAACCGTAAGTGAGACTAAATTATTTAAGCGCAAAACAATCTTTTCGAGACTCGTGATGAACGCATCACATTCCTCCACGGTATTGTCCAGCCCTAAGCTGAGACGCACAGCACCGTACGCAAGTTCCTCTGAAATTCCCATTGCTTTGAGCGTAGGGCTAATTTCACTGCTATGACTCGAGCATGCTGAACCGCTTGCTAGAGCAAATCCGGCTTTATTCAATTCCATAACTAATGTTTCCCCTTGGATTCCCGGCAATGAAAAATAACAGGTGTTACTCAATCTCGGAGATTTTTGCCCGTGAATTACAGCCCCAATCATCGCTAATCGACGCTCTAATGTTTCTCGCAGCTTACCTATACGACTTTGATACGTTTCTAACCTCCCGGAGACTAACGTTGCCGCAACACCAAAACCTACGATGGAGGCTACATTTTCGGTTCCTGAACGCAAACCAAATTCATGGCCACCACCTTTAATAAAGGCATCGATAGGAAGTTTCTTGTCGACAATAAGGGCACCTACACCTTTGGGCCCATTGAGCTTATGTGCCGATACGCTCATAGCATGTACTCCTAAATCAGAGAAAGAAACCGGAATCTTCCCTATTGCTTGAATCGCATCTGTGTGAATCCAACCGCCAGCCCTTCTCACGTTGGCGGCAAGCTCCTTAACGGCTTGCAATACACCCGTTTCATTATTTGCCAACATCACAGACACCAAACAATTCCGTTCAAATGCGTTGGCTTTAATTTCCTCTACCATAACCGCGCCATCTTTCGTCACTGGCAAAATCTCCAATGACCAGCCTGACTTGCGAAGTGACCCTGCCGGACTCATCACACACGGATGCTCAATCGCGCTGATAAAGATTTTTCGAGGCGGGCCGTAGGACGCGAGTCCATTGATGAACATATTGTTCGATTCGGTTCCCCCAGAAGTGAATATCACTTGGGACGCCTGGACGTCCAAGAGTGATGCGACCTGCTCTCTGGCCACATTGACCGCTTCGCGTGATCTCGTACCAAAATCATGGCGACTAGACGCATTGCCGAACTCGCCCTTCAAAAACGGCATCATTGCGTTAAGCACTGGTTCTGCTATTTGAGTCGTGGAATTGTGATCAAAATAAACAGTCACCCGTTTACCCCAAAAGCCAACAGCAAAACCAAAGCTTGCACAAGGTTAAACATTAGCTCTCTTTTCGAACTTAATTTCTTGCATTCCGCTCATTTTAAACGCCCGTTTTTCTACCAAATCAGCAAGTTTAACGGTATCCATATATTCAAAAATACGTTCATTCAAGCCTGTCCAAAGCTCGTGAGTTATGCACTCTTTAT
>CAJQMS010000075.1 GCA_905479505.1 uncultured Burkholderiales Genera incertae sedis bacterium
TGATTTCCTCAGGAGATCCTGATGAGATAATCTCGCCACCTTCGATACCCGCACCTGGCCCCAAATCAATTACAAAGTCAGCCCTATTAATTGTATCCTCATCGTGTTCCACAACTACCAGAGTATTACCATTATTTTGTAAATGTTTAAGAGCCTTTAAAAGCACCTCGTTATCTTTTGGATGCAAACCAATAGTAGGTTCGTCGAGAACGTAAACTGCGCCTCTAAGGTTAGAGCCCAATTGGGCTGAAAGCCTCATCCTTTGTGCCTCGCCCCCACTTAGCGTTGGCGCGGCCCTATTCAAAGTAAGATAAGATAGTCCCACTTCAGTCAGAAACTGCAAGCGAGACAAAACCTCGGTTAGTAAGTCTTTAGCAATCAGTTTCTCTCTATCCGATAACTCAATCCTTGACAGGATGTGAAATAATGTACCGACAGGCTTGGAAACTAAATCTACGATCGAAAAGTCCTTCCAAATAACGTTTGCTGCTTGCTGATTTAAACGAAAACCAAGACAGGTATCACATGTGGCCGATACTTCATCGTGAACATGCCTATCGCGTTCCGACTCCGCCTCAATTTCATCTCTCAAACTTTTAACAGGAACGGATTTGTGAGTAAGGACCTGACCGGTCCCTTGACAAGGGTCACACCATCCGTACTTTGAGTTGAACGAGAACATACGCGGGTCTAGTTCATCATAGGATTTTTGACATTTGGGGCACGCTCGTTTTATTGAAAAACTTTGCTGTTGAAAAAGCCCACCCTGAAGTAAGTGATCAAGATCAGAAATGACATGAAAAAAACCGTTACCGAATTCCAAAGCCTCTTCAACAATATTATTTAATGCCTCAGTTTTAGATTGATCCACCTTGATGCTAGCAACCGGAAGGTCTATTGTGTGCTCCACGTAACGGTCCAGTCTTGGAAAATCCTTAGTTTCTATAAAAACGTCATCAACCAATAGGTGTGTGTAACCTTTTTTTCGATAACTCTCCGCCAAGTCTTTGTAGACTCCCTTTCTTGCTCGTACTAACGGCGCTAAGAAGCCAATATGAACTCCCGCGTAATCACTCATCAGCTTGTTTACGATGATAGATTGCGTTTGAGGCTCAATCTTTACATCACACTCAGGGCAGTATTGATCACCAACCTTGGACATTAATAACCTAAGGTAGTGGTAGATCTCTGTGACAGTTCCTACCGTACTTTTAATCCCACCGCGGCTGGTCCGTTGCTCGATGGCAACTGCAGGGGGTATACCGAAAACCGCATCCACATCAGGCTTCGTTCCGACTTGAATAAATTGGCGCGCATATGCATTCAAGGACTCTAAATACCGTCTTTGACCTTCGCCGTAGATTATGTCGAATGCCAACGAAGATTTACCACTGCCGCTAAGCCCAGAAATAACGGTCATCTTCTCATGAGGAATCTCAGCACAGATACTCTTTAAGTTATTTTCTCTCGCATTTTTAATCGAAATTGAACTTGGCGGCATCTCATTTTTGGAGACCACCTGATGTGACGATTGATCTTTATTGATAAATCCCAAACCATCATTTACTCGAGCTAATTCAATTCCTGTTAACGACGATTGATGATCAACTATGGCATTCGGCGTTCCGCAAAAGACGACCTTTCCGCCCCCTTCGCCACCCTCCGGCCCTAAGTCAATGATCCAATCGCAAGAAGCTATCAAATCGAGGTTATGTTCGACCATCACCACCGACGCGCCGAAATTGACTAACGTACGAAGAGCTATGAGTAATTTTTGAACGTCCTGATAGTGAAGACCTGTTGTTGGCTCGTCGAGTAGAAAAATTGTTTTTTCAACTGCTCCACTAGAAGCTTCAGCAATGTAACTCGCGAGTTTCAGTCGCTGAGCCTCACCTCCTGAAAGCGTGGGTACTGGTTGTCCAAGTCGAAGATACCCTAGGCCTACATCGATCAAAGGCTTAAGCTTGTTACAAATTTTAGGGTCGTCTTTAAACGCTCGAATGGAGTCCGAGATTGTTAAATTTAAAACGTCGTCAATATTTACGGTCCCGACAGTTGGTAGGTCGATATATATTTTCAAAATATCTGAACCGTAACGTTTACCATCGCATTCATTACATCTCAGATAAACGTCTGATAGGAATTGCATCTCAACCAGCTCGAAACCACTACCCGAACATGACTGACATCGTCCTTTGCCAGAATTGAAACTGAAAAATCCTTTATCGAACTTCGCTTGTTTCGCCGGAATGGAATTTGCAAAAATAGTTCGTATTCCGTCTAAAGCGCGGACATAACTCACAGGATTTGATCGCGAAGATTTTCCAATTGGCCTTTGGTCTAACAAAATGACACGATCAATTAACTCTATATTTTTAAACCCCTCCAACCCGTCAGTTGAAACACCCTTTCCCACTAAAACTCTCTCGATTTCATTGGATAAGATATCTTCTAGAAATGTTGATTTCCCGGACCCAGAAACCCCTGTAATAGCGACTAGATGCCCCAGTGGAATGTCAATATCGATATTTTTTAAGTTATTTCGCTGCGCGCCCAAAACACTGAGCCAATGAGTTTGTCCAGCCATAATTGGCTTACAGGATGAAGCGTCCCTGACAGACTTGTGACCTAATAGATATTGAGCGGTAACACATGCATCAACTGTAAGATCTTGTAACCGGCCAAAATACTCAATATGTCCTCCACGCTCCCCCGCCTCCGGCCCAATATCTAACAAATAAGTAGCAGCGCGAATTATTTGTGGGTCATGTTCAACGATTACAATAGTATTTCCATTTCGCTTGAGCCTCTGAATAACTGAGATGATTCTGTTTATATCCCTCGGATGCAAACCGATGGATGGCTCATCCAGTAGAAATAGGGTCTGAGTCAGTGATGCCCCTAGAGCGGTCGCTAAATTCAGGCGCTGGACTTCACCGCCAGATAACGTTCTAGATTGCCGGTCAAGAGTCAAATAACCGAGCCCAACTTCCTCTAAAAATTCAAGTCTCGATACAATTTGATCCAGCACTAACTGACTTGAATCGTCTCCATCAACTTCGTGCCACTTGTGTTTTTCGGTATTTATAAACCGCTTCAAATCCCAAACTGAAATGACATTCAAATCGTGTATCGAAAAGCCGTTAATACGGCTTTTCTGTTTAAGACTCCAATCAATTTCAGGATACGTCGTAACAGTCGCCAATGGGTCAGGATCAGACTTTTCGGATCCAATCCGCCATAGCAACGCACTCGATTTCAAACGACTACCGAGGCATTCAGGACATTCCGTGTATGAGCGATATTTTGCTAAAAGCACACGGATATGCATCTTATATGCCTTAGTTTCTAACCAATCAAAAAATCGTTTCACTCCGTACCAATGTTTCGGCCAAGACTTTCGCCAACTCAGCCATTCAGGCTCACCCTCCAGCACCCACTTCTTATGATTGACTGTCATATCAACCCAAGGTTTATCGATAGGTATACCCCGCCGGTGAGCTTGCTCAATGAGCTCATCCTGGCAATCGGAATAACTGGCTGTTTGCCATGGCTTAATCACACCCTGGGCAAGAGATAAACGCGGATCCATAATCACAGAGTCCATATCGACACCGATCACCCGTCCAAACCCACGGCAAGTTCCGCATGCGCCCACTGGAGAGTTAAACGAAAACAGACCTGGGCTAGGTGCAGAATAATCAATATCGCAAGACGCACAGTGAAAGCGATTACTGAACTCTAATGGTTGTTCAACCTTTTGGTCAGGTGCGTGAGGCGCAACCAAACAGTTTCCTTGGCCAACACGGAATGCCGCCTCAAAGGCTTCCCTCAATCGCGTCTCGTCGACCCGATTCACGTCAAAGCGATCAACTACAACAAGACTCTTCTCATCTAACTGGACAAAACGGTCATAACCTTGAGCTGTCAAATAACCTTCGATTTCCGATTGTGAGAAATTTTCTGGCACTATCACCGGAGCGTAAACGACTATCCGGCCCCATTTTTGATTTCGTACACTATTAACCATTGAATCGATTCCATCGATTTCGACGGGCTGTGCGCACTTGCGACAGTGTAATTTAGCAAACTTCGAAAAAAGTAATTTCAGATAATCTGACAGTTCAGTCATGGTGCCGACAGTCGACCTAGAGGTCTTCACAGAATTTACCTGGCGAATGGCAATCGCAGGAGGAATACCTTCAATGCTTGCCACCGAAGGTCTGTCCATGCGGTCTAGGAACTGCCGCGCATAAGACGAAAACGTCTCGACATATCTCCTTTGTCCCTCTGCGTACAAGGTATCAAAAACTAGAGAAGACTTGCCCGATCCGGACACTCCTGTGACTGCCGTGATTTCGCCAAGAGGTATGTCTAAATCTATATTTTTAAGATTATTTTGAGTGACTCCTCTGATTTTGATATGTTTGATCATACGGTGATGTTATCTGAAACTTTTCGTTAATAAAAAACTCTATAGGTGCGATAGACTTCGTTATCAAAAATTGGTTTAAAAATGGAGGTCAAAGCACACATATTATGATGAACTCTTTAAAGAAATTCGGTAAATTAATCGGGATAGAGACTGGAACGAGCGAAACAAACCCAAATCCAGTGGAAACTCCGCGGTCAGTTGCAATTTTTCTCTATGAAGCAGCTCGAGTAGATAACGATGTGACTCCGGAGGATCTAAAAATCGCTACCGACGCGTTAGCAAGAATAGTAAACGTGACGCAAGCAAAAGCGATCGATCTCTTGCAGCACGCTTCAAGACCTGAAAATAGACCAACGTCATACCAACCTTTAGCAAAAATCATTAATGAGCAATTTTCCTACGAGAGAAAACGTCAATTAATTAATGCTATGTGGTTAGTTGCTCATTCGGATGCTCACATCGACCCGCATGAAGATCATATAATCCGTAAAATTTCCGACCTACTTTACGTATCGCACAGAGACTTCATTCAAGAGAAAATTAGTGCTAGAGAAACGAGAAATTTGCCTCATTAGCTCTAGAGTATTCGTGTTGATCGAACTAAAAGACCACGCCTAGATCACTATATAACAATGAGGTCTATCTCAATCATCAATTTTAAGGATACGTAACTATGCGCTCAGCGTCTTCGATTCAAACTGTGATGTTAATTCCAATATTGATAGTTCTTTCGCTTTCGCCTCATGCGCGGGCGATAGACACCGAGGCACTGTGCGAAACTCCTGGAAATTGGATAATTCCCTCCCATCAGACGAGCACCATAACGGCTCACCCTACGATCATGAAAAGCGTTAGTAGCGCCGACTTTGTCCTATTGGGAGAGCAACATAATTTGCCCAATCACCATCGCTGGCAGACCCAGATGTTGGCCACTCTACTGGCACAAAAAGGAAAGATAGCCATCGGGTTAGAAATGTTGCCGCAATCGAGTCAACAGTCGCTGGACGCTTGGGTCAGTGGCGAATTGACGCTGGAAGAATTCATTTCACAGTCGGAATGGTACGACACATGGCGATTCGATATAGAGCTTTATACACCTATTTTACATTTCGCCAGAGACAATCGAGTCCCTTTGTTTGCTCTCAACGTGCCAGGGGACCTGATATCAGCGGTCTCGGCTAATGGATGGGAAAACGGCTCAACCGGGTTTGAGGCATACATCTCCAAACCATCACCCGCATCTGATAGATATAAAAACGACCTCGTAGAAATCTTCGAGCAGCATGACGGTAGCGATGAAAAGCAGATCGAACATTTTGTTGAAGCTCAGTTAGTGTGGGACAGAGCTTTTGCTGAGGGATTGGTTAGAGCTAGGGAAAAAACGTCACGGTTAGTGGTGGGGATCATTGGGTCCGGACATCTGACATACGGTCACGGAGTTAAACACCAGCTCAATTCATTAGGTGAATACCAAACTACAACTTGGATTCCAACTGAGAGTGGTGACTCTTGTGAAGCACTTACCTTGTCAAATGACGGCGTGGGCATAGCTGATGCCATTTTCGTCATAGCAAAGGGGATCGACGAGAGAAGCAAACACAAACTTGGGATTTTTCTTATTAATGGCGAAGGCGGCGTGGTCGTAGGCGACGTCCTAGAAAATAGCATTGCTCAGGAGGCCGGCATCGAGACTAACGACGTCATTATCGAAGCGGCTGGGCAGCAAATTCTTAACAGTGCAAATCTCGTTCGGCTCATACAAGACCAAGCCCCCGGCTACTGGCTACCATTAAAAGTTAAACGAGGGACTCAAGTAATCGAGATTCTCGCCAAAATACCTCTTCAGAACTAGGTGATGGGACTCATTAAACACAAGCTGGCATACTTTTTTTTTCTATTCCTTAGTGCCTTTTTTAATATTCATCAAACAGCAAATGCAGCAGACTCACCACACGTAGACCTTTACGTTACCTACGAAGAAAAAGCTGGAAAGGTCGTGGTTCACGCGACAACATTTTTGACGACTAGCGCCCCGAAATTTGTCTTATCTAACGTTGTAACATTAACTAACGTCGAGATAGGAAATAATGCAGTTATCTATGAAGCGTCCGACTCATATCTTATCGCATTAAAAGAAGGTCAAAATAGTGCACCCATCGTCTTAACTTACTCAATCTCACTTCCGGCTTCCAAGAAGACTGACGGCTCGACTGACCATAACGGCGGAGCAGACTGGTCGGGAGACCAAACTGGAGCGTTCATTCCAGGTAACAGAATCTGGTATCCCTTGTTTCAAGAGCCCAGTACAGCCAATATAACCATAAAAACTCGCTCTCATTTGCGCGCCGTCGCGCCAGGTCATGAGACAGGTAGTGAGGACACGAACGGATACCGCGTCAGTACATTTGAGATGCCTCAACCGATTTTAGGAATCGATTTAATGATAGGCCAATGGTTGGTCAGTGAGAAACAATTCCAAGGAATAACGGGACGGATCATTTTACGGACCTATTTCGATGAGAATAATAGCCCATTATCCGAAGAGTATTTAGCGCTTTGTGAACGTTATATCAAATATTATGAAGAGCTGATCGGTCCCTACCCGTACACTGGTTTTGCTGTTGTATCGAGCCCGTTTCCGACCGGACTCGGTATGCCTTCACTTACCTACATAAGCGAAAAAATACTTAAATATCCTTTCATTAAAAATAGATCTTTGCCACACGAGATTGTTCATAACTGGCTGGGTAACGGTATACGTGCATCCTACGAATCAGGTAATTGGTCAGAAGGGTTAACCACTTATTTAGCCGACTACTGGCAAACCGAATTGAAAAGTCAGAGTGCAGCCAAAGACATGCGATATGGTTGGCTCAGAAACTACGCATCAGTAGCAAGAGAGGATGAGCAATCTCTTAGTTCATTCTCATCGCGTCATCACACAGCATCATCCGCCATCGGTTATGGCAAGGGGGCAATGTTCTTCCACATGTTGCGCACCGTTCTAGGTAAACCCGCGTTTATCAGTTGTATAAAAGATTTCTGGGGGTCATTTCAATTTAAGTCAGCCTCATACTCGACAATTAGAGATACCTGTCAAAAATACACGAATGCTGATTTAAACCTTTTTTTTGAAGCATGGGTTCCCACACTGGGCGCTCCCACAATTTCCGTGGTCAAGACACCGCGAATGTCTGACAATCGTCAGCTACTATTAACCCAAGATGGTTCTTGGGTTTACAACCTTGAAATTGAATACGCATCATTAAAAAACGAGAGTGAAATTATCACGATTCCCCTAGAAAATAAACTAACGGAAGTCAATATTCTTGAGAATAGTAAAGGAGTCGCTCAAGTTCAAATAGACCCAAATTTTAACGTATGGCGAAATCTATATTCAGAGGAAATCGTCCCGACAATAAGAGACTTTATTGTTGCCAAAGAACCAATCTACAAGCAACTCGGCTCAAACGTCATCAATGGTCAAAAACTGATCTCAGAGTATTTTCTAGAAAATGAGATTCAAAAAAAACCTCATAAAGCTTCTGATTTATCGGAGCGGCTTGAATCTATTCACTTGGGCGATATTTCAGAAGTTAGAGACCATTTATTGCTTTCAACTCAAGCAAATGATCAACGATTCTTAACCGCGATGTCGAATGCGGATTTTTTAATCGCATCTTTATCTCACATGAGAGGAAAGACACTTTTCATTGGCGTCTCACCAAAGATAGACGAGGAGATGCTATTTATGCTTTTATCCCGAGCGAGGCATTATGGAAAATACTCTTGGCTCACGATCAGTAGTTCCGGACAAACTTTTAGCGGAAAATGGTCTAGGGGGAAAAAACTATTCGAGTTGAGTGCATCCGGTCGTAAAAACTGACATGTTAATAACAAAATGAGTGTGACTTAAAGTCGCGCTTTGCATTTGCCAATAATTTTTTTGAAAATAAAAGAGTCTTACTGTCCAGAACGTCTAGAAATATCCGATAAGGCGACGTTAAATCAATACACAAGAAAGCAAACCCTATAGGATCACCATATAAACGTTCAATACCTTCAAGATACAAAGCTGCCTGAATCAGGTGGCCATTGCGATTCAAACTCTTTAAAAAGCGTTTTTGATTGTTACCGGAAAACGTTTTTAGGTCGATAACGAGACCCTTCGTAACAATGTCTGGTCTTACCCTCCATTGATGATCCGCCTGATCTTTCCAGTATATAGACCTCTCAGTGAATCCAGAGTGAATCCAGTCCCGAAATAATTCACCTGACCACTGATTTAGCTTATCACGTGCTATTTTGAGATGACGATAGTCGGTTTGCGTTAAGTATGAGGTAAACAATTTCAGAGGCTCGGGGAAGCAACTGTTTTTCATGCCAATTGCACTGATCTGAAAATCTTCATCCTCTTCCAGCATAATTCGATGAAAGATAGCGCCAATTTGCATACGAATCGATGCATTACCGTCTCTTCTACCTACATTGCCACGAAAAGACCTTAGGTCAGAACTAGAAACAAAATCAACTTGAGCTAAGTATTCATCCAGTGTGTCTTCCATGGCGAAACAGTCATTTGATTTAAGGTAGGTCGGCAGCGACTCCATAGATTTACTTGGATTCAAGCGACGTAGTTAGGAGCCGATTAACAATAGAGCCATTTCCCGTCGGATCAAGTCTTTTTAAAATCCAGCATCCGATAATATTCACAACGGATTCAAATTGATAAGGAGGGTTGATGATTAAAAGGCCACAGGCGTTCATCCTTCCAGCAAAATTAGCATTGGACAAATGAATCTCTGCTTGGAGCAACAATTTACTGCTATGTAACTGAAGTTTTTTAATTAATTCGTTACCACCCTCTCCATCTATCACCGGGTACCAAATGACGAAGACTCCGCTTGCGAACTTTCTTAGACCAACTTCAAGAGAAGCGGCAATTCGACTAAATTCATCTTTACGGTCATAAGAAGGATCCATGAACACTAGCCCTCTGCGTTCAGATGGTGGCAAGACAGAGTTTGTTAAAGAAAAACCGTCCTCATTACGTATCGAAGTCCGAGACCAATTTTTAGTAAGCGCTTTTAATTGAACTGAGTCTGATTTATTTAACTCATTGAGCACTAATCGGTCTTGCGGGCGCAATAGACTATGTGCGACGACTGGAGATCCTGGATAACAGCTAAGCATATCGCCATCATTCTGCTGTTTTAATACCGATATGTACGCCTCCATTTTTTCTGGATAGTCATCCGCAGCAAATATACGACTGACACCAAATTCATACTCTTTATTTTTCCCCGCCCAAGGGTGAGATAAATCATAAACACCTAACCCCGCATGAGTATCCACATATACGAACGATCGGTCTTTTTTTTGGAGCGTTAAAATTAATTGTGACAAAAGAGCATGCTTAAATACATCTGCAAAATTACCTGCATGAAAATGATGTCTATATGCATACATTTTTTAAGTCAGCCATTACACTTAACTGAACTCAGTATATTTTTTAGCATTACCTTTACTCAAGGCAACAGGATATTTTTTTTCGTTTATTACTAACTTCTGCTCTGCTGAGTCTATTAGGTCTATGTCTAAAATATCAGCTATACGGATTAAATAAAGAAAAATATCTGCCAACTCCAACGAGACGTCCAACTTCTTTGGCGTATCAAGAAGATACGAATCAGACTCGCTTAACCATTGAAAATGCTCCATTAACTCACAAGCCTCCACAGTCAAGGCCATTGAAATGTTCTTAGGACTATGAAATTTTTCCCAATCACGTTCTCGCGCAAATTGATTTAGCCTAGTGGCTAGAGACAGCAAAGCGTCTTTAGTCATTGTGAAATTGACTCGTTATGTTTCTGAACTCGAGTCTGAATTCGAATCTGAACTCGAGTCTGAATTTGAGCCTGCCTGCGAGTCAACAGGCTTTCTCGGAAATCGTCTGCCAGAACCTCTCCTTCGCCTTTGTCCTGGCGACTTAGGGTTTCTGGGCTTTCCGTTTGATTCATTGTTTGGCCCCGAGTTGGATTCGTTTCCAGTTGCATTTGGTTCTGCTGTTTTCCTATTTTGCGGTCTTGAGTTGCTCCGTTTTTTTGGACCTAAGCCCAAGAGGGCGCGCATTGACTCATAACCAAAACGTTGACCCCGTTCCGACGAGCTAGCATTCGGGCCGATCACATGCAAACTCATTAACCCCTTTTCCTTGGTAAAGTCTGCGATAACCTTTCCAGCTTGACCGGGTTGGAGCTCACCACCGTCGATTAAACGGTATGGTTTTCCCAACTGAACACAGTAATCAAGAGCTTCCTCCGGCTCATCTTCAATATCCATGAAATAAATGATAGCCGTCCCATCACTGTCTTTAACGTTTTGACGTATCGTGTCTCCAGTATCGGCAGCTGGGAGTTCCGTTACAGGATAGTTATCAGGAATAAATCCATCCTCAGCCATTCTTCCCTCAACACATGAACCACCACAATCCGTTCCTAATTCGAGGGCTGCGTCCAGCACCCCCCGGCTGACGCCTGTTTGTGCATTCGTAAGAATCTTCAAGCGACCACTTTGCAATCCGGATATTCCAGTTTGTCCTGAAGGTCTACTTTTTTTGATAAAACGAGAATCTCTATTATTTCTTGGCACCTAAACCTCGATCAGCAGGAACTATAAAAAAACGCGAGCACCCTGCATGCGTGCATCTTCGTTCATAAACTACAAAAAAACGCTATCTCTTATCTCTAAACATTTCCTGGCTTCGGATCACAGACTGAAAGCATGTTCAAACACAATATGCGCTCCGTAGCGATTGTGCTCGGCCCCAGCCTATTTTGAGTTTTTCAATGTCCTGTAAGTTGCGTTCCGAGGACCCTCTGGTCACACATCGAGGCGGTTATTGACATTAACCACTACCTCTTTACTCGGATTTGTTCACAAAACTTAAGGCAAGCTTAGTTTTCTAGGCACCAATGTAACACTTTTAACAGTACTGTCAAATTTTAATCGATCTCAAGATTACTATCACGACCAAACCTTGGTTTCAGAATGAACCGTCACTTAGCCTTTGTCTAACCTCCTCACGTTTGATATCCTAACCACTCTAATTTGAACTTAAGAAATTGACTAGGCAAAGAGGGACAGATTTATGGCTAACGAAAAAAAATCCATCGAAGAGCTTGTAATGGATCCAACAGAATTATTCCGTGAGGAGAGCATAACTGACCGAAAAGTTGGAACAATTAGAGTTTTAACTCCGATCAGTACTGATGGCAAGCAGGACCCGAATCGGCAGACGGTTTACGCGGGGGAAACACAAATTATGACGCCGATGGGAGCCTTACCAATTGCCTTTCAAATTGAGGCCGACTCTTTGGCAACCGCCGTCGAGCGTTACGGTGATGCGGGTAAAGCCGCTGTTGAAAAAGCAGTAAAAGAGCTTCAAGAAATGAGAAGAGAGCAAGCGTCTTCTATAGTGCTGCCTGGCGGCGCACAAAGCGGCATGTCAGGTGGTGGGCCTGGCGGCGGTTTAACGATGCCATAAGCGCATTCATCCTTTTAAGACGACCCATCCGAAACAGCATGGGACTGCATCAGAGCGTCAATTTCAGCTTCGTCGTAGGAAAGTTCTCTTAACACCTCCCGTGTATGCTGACCCAGCGTGGGGGCAGGTGTGACTCGATCTGGCGTTGAATGAGACCAATTACTTGGTGTTTTCGTCGCGTATAAGCTGCCCTCAGTAGGGTGCTCCTCATCAATGAAAAAACCGGTCTCCCGTAAATGCTCATCAGACATCAAATCATCAACGGCATTCATCCTTGCCACCGGCACGTCAACACTTTCAAAAAACATCAACCAATGGTCAGTGGTGTCCTTTTTGATAATTTCTGACAACAAATCATAGATCTCACCAATATTTTCTGCTCTAGCCGGATGCGATATAAACTTCGGATCCTTCATCATTTCGGGCTGATTCATTGCGGACCAAAATCTAGTCCATTGAGCCTCGTTATAGACTAAAGCACAAATAAAGCCATTTTTTGTTTCATATACTCTTCGATGTTTTAATCGCTCATAGCCAGAAGGGCCAATGGGTGGATTGAAACTTAAACCAGCCATGTGATCACCCAACACAAAATGTGAAATCGTCTCAAACATGGGAATTTCTATCGATTGACCTCGTCCCGACTTTTCCCTTTGGTAAAGCGCGGAGGTCACCGCATAAACTGCGTGAAGCCCGGTAACTCGATCAGCAAAATTAAGAGGCACGTATCGCGGCGTTTCTTTTCCACCTTTGGATACGAGCCAAGGCACCCCTGTGCCCCCTTGGATTAAATCGTCATATGCGGCCTTCCCGGCTCTAGGGCCTTTTTCAGAGTAGCCATAAGCACCCAGATAAATTATCTTAGAGTTAAGTGCGCTCACCTCCTCGTAGGAGAGACCTAGTCGAGCCATAGCTTGAGGCCTGACGTTATAAATTAACACGTCGCTACGTTTTATCAGCTTCTTAATAACCTCTATTCCAGAGGGGTGTTTTAAATCAACCGCAACGCCTTTTTTTCCACGATTTAAATGGAGATGCAAATGCCCCATATGTGGATTCGCCATTGGCCCGACATCCCGCATATTGTCTCCTTTCAGAGACTCAACTTTAGTTACCTCCGCACCCAATTCAGCCAAAATTTGGGTCGCAAACGGGCCCATCACTACAGACGTTAAGTCTAGGATCTTGACCCCTTTAAGTGGACCTGCCATGACCGTTCCTTTTTAAATTTTAACAATACTCACCAACGAGATTCGATTAAACGTCCCTCGAATTCAACAAAGTGGTATTAATACGAATTAATTATGCGGGTGAAGCAGATGGACGATCTTCCCGATGACGAAAGTTAATACGGGCCTTGGTTAAATCATACGGCGAAATTTCTACCGACACGCGATCACCTGCAGTGATTCTAATCCTGTTTTTTCGCATCTTTCCCGACGCATAGGCTATGACCTCAACGCCATTTTCAAGTTCTACTCGAAAAGTTGTATTCGGCAACACTTCCTGAACGGTGCCATCCATTTCGATTAATTCTTCCTTCGCCATTCAAACCCCTCATTATTTTAAGCGACGCTTAAACATCGCTTTGTAAGTATAAATTTAATGTGTCCCTGCCTCCATTCTAACTTCAAAACCATTTTAGAGTCGGCCTCTCACCTAATCTACTTTGTTATGCGCCAGCAAAATTACTGAAGCCTCTAGTGTCGTGATACATTGGAAGAAAAAGGAATCCTATGAATTTTTATGAGCGCCAAATACTTCCTCCGATTTTAAACTGCGTCTGCGGTTTACCGTTACTCAATGGATATAGAGAGGGCATCGTAAAAAGAGCAAGGGGTTCCGTACTTGAAATTGGTTTAGGATCTTCATTAAACACGAAATTTTATGCTCACGAGCAAGTTACAGAAATAACTGGCATCGATCCTAACGAGTCGCTACTGCAAATCGCAGCGCAAAATGAGTCGCCTCATCAGGGCAAAATCAACCTTATCCGCGCGGTTTCGGAGCGCTTACCATTTGAAAATAATCGATTCGATTCGGCAGTTGTCACCTTCTCACTTTGCACCATTCCTGAGCCAGTTTTAGCTCTAGAAGAAATTAAGAGAGTTCTTAGGCCGGGCGGAGACCTTCATTTTTGCGAGCACGGGCTGAGTGATAGCCCTAAAGTTCAAAAGTGGCAAAGATGGTTGGAACCGTTATGGAAACCTTTAGCTGGAGGGTGTCACTTGAAGCGCGATATTTTTTCTCTTATTAGTGCGACTGGTTTCAAACTTCATGACCACGAAACGATGTACGTAAAAAATATTCCAAAGTTCATTGGTTACATTTACAAAGGTTCAGCAAAAAAAAATTAATGCCTCGTTTAAGCTAGCATCTTTCTCAGGTTAGTTTTTAATACTTTTCCGTAGTTGTTCTTTGGCAAAGATTCAAGAAAATAATATTTTTTGGGTCTTTTAAATCTTGCAATGTGGTCGATACAGAATTGGTCTAGTGTATGTTCATCAGGCTCAGCATTTGGAACCATGACTACAAACGCCACAACACTCTCACCCCAATCGCCGCTAAACTGTCCCACAACGGCCGCCTCACTGACCAATGGATGTGCCAACAGCACCTCTTCAACTTCTCGAGGATAGATGTTCGACCCACCACTTATAATCATATCTTTAGCGCGGTCAACCAATGTAAGGAATCCATCAGCGTCAATGAATCCGATATCACCCGTATGCAACCAACCCTCCCTCCAAGTAGCTTGCGTAGCCTCTTTATCATTCCAATAACCTGCAGCTACGACCGGGCCTTTGACAAGAACCTCACCCATTTCGCCGTTTGGAACGTCCGTGCCATCCTCACGTTGTATTTTCATTGTCACCACATTCTGTGCCGTTCCAACAGAACCTAGCCGCTCTTGATGTCTCGGATTCGTAGCGTCGTTGATAACCGCCTTGGTTAAAACGGTTATTGTCATCGGTGACTCGCCTTGACCGTAAATTTGTACAAAATGTGGCCCTAAAGTCTCAATTGCCCATTTAATGTCCTGAACATACATTGGTCCGCCGCCATATATGATAGTTTTCAATCCATTAGTTGTGAATTTTTCACTCTGATAAAGCTCCGCTAATCGCTTAACCATAGTCGGGGCTAAGAACATGGATACGCCCTGCCAACTCTCCAACAACTCACACACCTCACTCGGCACAAAGCGTCCGCTGTTAGGTATTACTTGGTTAGCACCTCTCATAACATACGGGAGGTCATAAAAACCAGAGCCATGAGATAGAGGTGCTGCGTGAAAAATACTATCTGACGCCTCCACATCATTGACATCAGTTAGGAAGGTCATTGCACCTATGAGTAAATTGTGGTGCGTGATCATCACGCCCTTGGGTTTCCCGGTAGTTCCACTGGTGTAGAAGAGCCACGCAATATCGCCAGACCCTCTCTCCTCAATTTCAATTGCCTGACGTGCTTTTGTCATATCTCGATACTCTTCCGATTCCACGTCAATTACGGAGACTGTAGTCTGGCGTGCATAAGAATCGGAAGTTAGAGTTTGTGTCAACTGAGTCAGCGTAAAACATGCACTCGACCCGGAATGATTCAACATATAGCTTATTTCTAAACCATGGAGCTTGGAGTTAATGGGGACAACCGTTAAACCTGCAAACCAAGCTGCATATCTAATAACAAGATACTCAGGGTGATTTGGCATCACTATTGCGACTCGGTCTCCAGGCTTTAAGAGAAGCTTCTGTTGCATTGAAGCTGCAAGATAGCTTACCCGGAGATAAAGGGACCGGAAGGTATAGAGCACTTCAGAGCCTATTGATATCGCTGACCGGTCAGGATATTTTTGAGAGGCTTTAAGCAAAATGTTGGCGATATTCATTTGTATATAAAACTAGTTAACGAGCTCTCAGTCTTGGGTCATCGTGGTACATTATTAATCGTAAGAAAGTCAAAAATCAAACCTGCAGCGAAGGAGCACTCTATGAAACTAAAATATGCACTCGGTATTTTCTCTTGCTTTCTCTTAATGTGGACACCTTTACTGCACTCGGCTGAAGCGCCAGAGTTAAGCGTCAGACAAGCTATCCAGATTAATGCTCCAGCTAATGAAGTATGGGACGTTGTGAGTGACTTTGGAGGCATTCACAATTGGCTTATTTTCATCAAGGACACAAAAATCACGCTAGGTAAAAACAGACAAAAGGGAGCTATCCGTTTATTGACAAGGGGAAATGGCACCAAAATTGAGGAGCGCCTCGTCGCGTACGACCCTAGCAATATGACAGCCTCTTACTCTTATGTTCAAGGAGTTCCACTTTCGAGTGACTACTACTCCACTATGACAGTTAAAATTATCAATAAAGGCTTATCGCAGGTCGAATGGAAAGCTACTTTTAGACGGGTCCACTATTGGAGAGATACGCCGCCAGGCGCAAGAGACGATGAAACTTTAGTTAAACTTTATAATAAAATCTACGAAGTCGGGCTCAAAGGTATTAAAGACAAAATCGAGTCGGGCTCAATCTAACATGCGCATAACAACGTCTTAGCAAGTACCATCCTTAATTTGCATGTTTTTAATGCCTTGGTGAGGAAGCATATATGGCAACTATCGTTCAATTTGAAAGTCGCATTGGGAATCTCATCATGTTTAAACAGCACGCCGTTCAACTGCTTAAATTGATGGGCCTATCCGGGGAAATCCCCAGTGCCATCAAGCCCATTGATATCCAAAATGCGGTCAATATGGCTCGCGCACACCCTGCTCTAGCGAGCAACTTATCGCAGCACTCTGACAAATCGGATACGGAAACCAACATTTCACTCAGGGTCAGAGCGACACCTCTTCTTGACCTGATGGATAGAGCTCAAATCCGCAATTGTGAAGTGATATGGCGTTAATCAATACAACCTTGATGTGTGGGTACCACACATTTGGAGCTTGACCCAAAAGGAGAACTACAGCAATGGTTGATACCAAAAGTTTTTTCCGTCTTGACGATAAAGTTGCAATCATCACTGGGGCGAGTCGGGGAATAGGAAAAGCTATAGCGATAGCTTACGCTCGTTATGGAGCCAAGGTCGTCGTGTCGAGTAGGAAAATCGAAGCGTGCGAGAAAGTTGTCGAAGAGATTCGATCTTTCGGCGGAGAGGCAACTGCCACTGCCGCCAACATATCGGAAAAATCCAGCTTAGAAGACCTAGTGCGCTTCACTTTAAAGACATACAAATCTATTGATGTTCTGGTCTGCAATGCGGCATCGAACCCGTTCTTCGGGCCGCTAAAAGACATTCCGGACTCAGCTTTTGAGAAAATTTTAAAAAACAACATTCTGAGTAATCATTGGCTATCAAGTTTAGTTGCTCCCCACATGGAGGGCAAAAATGGCGGCTCAATACTTATTATTTCCTCAATAGCAGGACTCAAAGGCTCGCCCGGGCTGGGAGCGTATGCAATTTCAAAAGCAGCCGACATGCAATTAGTGCGGAATCTAGCAATAGAATTAGGTGATAAAAATATCAAAATCAATGGCATCGCGCCAGGGCTAATTAAAACGGATTTTGCAAAAGCCCTGTGGGAAAACATAGAAACAAGGAAGCACTATGAGAAGAAAACAGCACTCCGAAGATTGGGAAATCCTGAAGACATCGCCGGAGTGGCACTTTTCTTAGCCTCGGCGGCCTCAGCGTATATTACCGGGCAAACAATCGTGGCTGATGGAGGCATCACCATTACTGGTTAGGGCTTAAGACTAAAAAGTATCACCCTAAATCGTAGCATCTAACTTAACGAAAGCAGGAAGTAAATGTCCGAATTCATTCTGCACCACTATCCTACGTCCCCAATTTCGGAAAAAATCCGAGTAGTCATGGGAATTAAAAAACTTACTTGGCGATCTGTGCAAATACCCAACTTGCCACCCAAACCCGACGTGATTCCGCTTTCAGGGGGGTATAGGAGAACTCCGATCATGCAAATCGGTGCTGATATTTTTTGTGATAGCCAAACTATCTTGGCTGAAATCGAAAACCAATACCCAACAAAGATGAAGAATGCTGGGTTAATACAGGTAATTAACCACTGGTGTGATAACTTATTTGCACCGATAGTGAAAGTAGCGATCGCGACATCGTCGAGTCGATTCCCGGAGGATTTTCTAAAAGACCGTCAAGCCTTGTTTTTGGGTGCATATCCCGACATGGATTCAGTTACTCGTCGCATTCCACATTACACAACACAAGTGAGAGCTCAGATGTCTTGGGCGAATGCAGCCCTACATGATAGTGGCGGCTTCCTCCTGGGTGAAGCACCATCAGTGCCAGACGCATCATTATTCGCTCTGGTCTGGTTTATTCGAAGGCGCTGGGAAAACGGTGAAGAATTTTTAACTGAATTTCCCGACATTTGTCGTTGGGAAAAAGCCATCACAGATATCGGACACGGGACATACGATGAAATGACTTCTCAAGAGGCATTAGATGTAGCCAACAACTCTGATATAGCGCCCGAAAACAACGGCGCCGACTCCGATGATCAAATTTTTTCAAAAGGAAATTATGTAAGAATTTCCTTTGATGGGAAATCTGGGGAACAACCAGTCTCGGGACGCATACATTCTTTAGAGCGAAACAGAATAAGTTTAATCCACACCAATGATCGCGTTGGGACGGTTTGCATTCACTTTCCCAAGGTGGGATACCTAATTGAACATCTATGAATACTCCAACCGAACAATATAAGGAGAAGCTTACGTGCAATTTGACAAAAAATTAGGTTCGCTAAAATCAATATTATTAATCTGTGCGTTAGCGACGATCGGTGTATCCGGGTGTTCCGAAAATACAGGTAACTCAAAAACTTATAAGTTGGTTACAGGCCCGCAGGGTGGCGCCTGGTACCCTCTAGGGGGTGCGCTAAAAGCACTGATAGAAAATGGACAGTCAGAGATCAAAGTTCAGGTTCTCCCTGGAGGGGGAGTTTCCAATGTCCTCGCTTTGCATACCGGTCAGGCTCAAATAGCCCTCGCACAAAGCGTTACAAGTCTAGATGCGATTGAAGGCAAAGCTCCATTTAAGGAACCTCTCCAAAACATTTGTAACATAGCCACATTCTACCGACAGTACTTTCAAGTAGTGACGTTAGCCGAATCAGGTGTCAACAGCCCCTATGATTTGAAGGGCAAGGTATTGGCGACACAGCCCAGAGGGGCAACCGGAGAAGCAATCACCAATCACCTATTACTAGCACACGATATGGATTACAAAACCCTAGAGAATGTAAGTTTTGGGTCATATACAGATTCAGTCACACTGATGAAAGATGGAAATGCTGACGTATTTACTTTAACCACAACAATTCCTTCAGGTGCAGTGATGGACCTAGCGAGCTCTCGGACAATGAAACTCATGCCAATGAGTATAGAGTCGCACAAAAAAATGCTAAAAATTAATTCCAAGTATGAACGAGGAGTCATCCCAAAAGGAACATATCCTGAACAAAATGAGGACGTGCCGACGATTTTCTGGTACACCCACCTCGCTGCTCGATGTGATGTGAGCAATGATGTCGTAGCTCATATCCTCGACGTTGTGCAGTCTGGTTCAAATGAGCTCGTCTCAGTCACAAGAGCAATAGAAGGCCTTGATATGGCAACTATGACCCGTGACATTGGTGTACCAATGCACCCAGGAGCAACTCAATGGTATGCCGAGCAAGAGCAAGAGCAAGATTAAAATCTACTAATGTCTGGGAATATATAAGGTGACACTAAAACCAGCCAAGTTTATGACAACAATCATATCTTTCGTTGCGCTCTCGATGTCTGGTTTTCATTTATATATTGCGTGGCAGGGCCCACCGGATGCATTGACGCTTCGAGCCGTGCATTTGGCTTTTGCCTTAATACTAGTATTTCTAACTAGCGCCACTAAAAGAGATTCAAAACTGGGATTTAGATTCGACTCTTTGATCTTAATCATACTAACCATCGTAACTTGTGGTTATCTGGTCCTTCAACAAGACTATATCGTCAGTCGAATGGTTTACGTCGACCCATTAAGGCACATAGATTGGACCTTAGGCATTATAACGGTGTTACTTGTTCTAGAAGGCACCCGGCGAGCCGTAGGATGGGCTCTGCCAGTCACGGCCATCGCCTTCCTAGCGTATGCACTCACAATCGGAGGCGTTGACTTTGAGCGAGTCACCGAACAAATGTATATGGGCACAGAGGGGATTCTAGGCATCCCTTTGTATGTTTCCGCTACATATGTGATGCTATTTATCCTTTTCGGCGCACTCGTGGAGAGAACTGGTACGGGTGCATTATTTATGGACTTTGCTATGGGTCTTGCTGGTCACTCCGCTGGAGGGCCCGCAAAAGTCTCTTGCATCACAAGTGGAATGTTCGGCACCGTCTCAGGAAGCGCCGTAGCCAACGTGATGACCACTGGCGCCTTCACCATCCCCTTGATGAAACGACTTGGCTACAAACCCGCCTTCTCGGGTTCTGTCGAAGCAGTCGCTTCAACAGGTGGACAGATAATGCCTCCCATCATGGGAGCGACAGCATTCATAATGGCCGAATTTCTCGGCATAAGCTATCTCAAAGTCGCTATGTACGCGCTTTTACCGGCGCTTTTATACTACGTCGCCTTGTTTTTAAGTATTCATTTCGAGGCAAAAAAGAATGGAATGCATGGTTTAAAAAAATCAGAGCTCCCTAAAGTATCAAAGGTACTCAAAGAGCGTGGACATTTGTTCCTTCCCTTATTCATAATTGTTGGGACACTGCTCTTAGGGTTCAGCGCACCTTTCGCAGCCCTGTGTGGAATTGCCAGCACCATCCCCACCGCACTACTTAGAAAAACGACACGCCAATATATTAATCTTGAAAATATTCTCAAAGCTTTAGAAGAAGGTGCAAAAAATACCGTTACTGTCGCACTATCCTGTGCCTGTGCAGGGATTGTTATCGGTGTGATTTTCATCACGGGTTTAGGCTTAGAGTTCACGAATTTAGTACTCTCTGCAGCAGACAACCATCTTTTCTTAGCGCTAGTTTTAACCAGTTTTGCTGGCATATTACTCGGGATGGGAATGCCCACGGCACCGGCCTATATTATGCAGACAGCTCTTCTCGTCCCGGCACTTGTCAAGCTTGGAGTGATTGTTGAAGCCGCACACATGTTTGTGTTTTATTTTGCCATTCTCTCAGCCATTACCCCACCAGTTGCGCTCGCGGTCTATGCGGCAAATGGGATTTCTCGCGCATCCATATGGGATTCAAGTATAGCTGCACTTAGACTTGGGGCAACGGGTTATATTATTCCGTTTATGTTTGTGTTTGGTCCGTCACTTTTGCTAATCGGTAGCGGTATAGAAATTCTGCAAACAAGCATAACGGCAATTATAGGAGTCGTTTGCTTGGCCTCGGGGTTATCTGGTTACCTCTTCAAAGTCACCTCCATTTGGGAACGACTAAGCTTGTTGGCTGCGGCATTAGTCCTTATTAAACCTGGTTTAGAGACTGATATTGTCGGGGCGGCATTTATACTGTTTACACTTGTGGGACAGCTAAGAAATAGAGTAAAAGTAGATTCGACGACTAATTAACGAGTCGATTAATCAACCTAAGGTGACTCTTTTTACTACTGAATGTGATTTCTAAATTACAATACTGGATTATCACTTTGAGACAACATAATGTTTGATTGGATCGCTTCCCCTGAGGCATGGATCGCACTAGGAACACTCACGGCGTTGGAAATCGTTCTAGGTATCGACAATATAATATTTCTTTCGATATTAGTTAACCGCTTACCGGAGAGACAACGTAATCTAGCGAGGCGTCTTGGGCTATCGCTTGCGATGATTGCAAGGCTTGGCCTGCTTTTCTCCCTCTCGTGGGTTATGTCACTTCGAGAACCTATCATTTCGTTTGAGCAGTTTAGCGTTTCCGGTCGAGACCTCATTTTGTTTTTCGGTGGGCTTTTCCTAATAGGAAAAGCAGTCCAGGAGATATATGAGGCCCTGACCGGAATGACATCTGAACGAACTTCAAGCGGCAGAGCTAGCTTACTTTCTATACTGATTCAAATTGCGATTCTAGACATAGTTTTTTCACTAGACTCAGTTATTACTGCTGTCGGTTTAGTGGACCAGTTAAGCATAATGGTTATCGCTATCGTTGCGGCTGTTGGTGTAATGATGTTTGCAGCCGAGGCAATTGGTAATTTTGTGGACAGGCATCCGACCATAAAAATACTCGCCTTAGCGTTTTTGATCTTAGTTGGTGTCGTGTTAGTTTTCGAGTGCTTTCAGGTGCATATTCCGAAGTCTTATATATACTTCGCCATGGCATTTTCTCTATCAGTAGAGCTGATCAACATCAAAACACGATTGACACAACACAAATCCAGTTAACGAAGTTTTAGTTAAGTGTTTAAAAAATTAAGTGGCAACCCTGGGCAGTGCCATTGAAATGAGTAGAGTCGACCAAGTCCCGATGAAGTTACAAATGCAGTTTTAAGATCCGGCCCACCAAAACACACGTTCGTGACCATCAAATCGAAATCAGGAACAGGAACACGAGCTCTGACTTCTCCCGAAGGGGCGATGGCTGTCACACAGCCCGTACCTAGCGTCGCGACTACAACATTCCCCTCAGAGTCAACTGCGAGTGAATCAAGGCGTTCATATCCGTAGAATTTATGTAAAAGTCGACCTGGCCAAAAAGGACTTGGGCCATTTTTCTTCAGTACACCTGGAGACTCAATATCGAAAGCCCATAGCCTAGCGGCATTGGTTTCCGCTACATATAACGTTTTCTCATCTGGAGACAGTCCTATCCCATTTGGAGTATCAAACGGATGAACTAGCTCAACGATCATCGATCCGTCTACCTTCGCATAAAAAATCGCACCTCGATCGATTTGTCTTCCACGACGTTTTCCAAGGTCAGTAAAATAAAATCCTCCCTGACGATCGAAAACAATGTCGTTTGGCCCTTTTAAGGACTCTCCCTCACACTCCTTGAAAACCGTACAAACCTCACCAGTTTCGAGATCTACCGATTGAATCGATCCACCGTCATAGTCTTCGGGCAACGTCTCTCCTGGACGATTAAATGCTCCTATTTTTGACCATACAAAACCACCGTTATTACAAATGTACATCTTGCCATCTGGCCCAAGCGCTGCGCCATTCGGACCACCACCACAGTCAGCCACAATTGTTTGAGTCCCGTCTGGAGCCACTCTCGTGAGGCTCTTGCGTTCGATTTCCACCAGTAAAATAGATCCATCTGGCATCGCTACAGGTCCTTCTGGAAACATTAACCCACGACAAATTTCTTTCACTTTAATTTCTCCTCCGTAATATGGAAATCCCAAAAATACTCTAAAGCATTAGTAAACCACCATCAACATGATAAGACTGTCCTGTTATAAAGTCAGAATCTTTGGACGCTAAGAAACATGCCATTGAGGCCACATCCTCAGGCTTTTGTGCTCGCCCCATCGGCACACCTTTTACCCGCTCAGACCATACTGATCCCGTTGGCTTTCCCTCGATAGCAGCCCACTGAGCATCAATCTTTACCCACATCTCCGTATCGACTGGACCGGGACAAATACTGTTGACCGTAACTTTTGGCGAAAACTCTGACGCGCCGGATTGTGTGATCATAATAACCGCTGCCTTACTTGCAGAGTAAGCACAGATTAGCCCCCTTCCCGATCGACCCGCAATGGAAGACATATTAATAATTTTGCCTGTCGGTCTTCCATCCGCTAAAGGAACTTGACTGAGCATCTGTCTAGCACATGCTTGAACGCTGAAAAACAAGCCTCTCGCATTCACGCTTTGCATATAGTCCCAATCTTGAGTCGTAGTTTCCAGGAATGATTTAACTCGAATAACCCCTGCATTGTTTACCATGACATCTATACGACCATAATACTCAGTAGACTCATCAATCATTCTTGACGATGCCTCAGGGTCCGAGATATCTATGGATAACGGTAAAACATCCACCCCATGCTCTGAAAGTTCGCTAGCGAGAGACGTGACCGCGTCCTGATTGATATCGGCTAGGACTAATCGAGCACCCTCTGAGGCGTACCGTCTAGCGATTGCCTCGCCAATCCCACGACCTGCTCCTGTGATAATGGCTACCACATTATTTAATCTAGTCATTGATATTCGTCCCGATAAAAACACCGACTAGTCGATATGAGGTCTCTCCAAGTGCCATCGAGTTTTCTCCTGAAATGATCGAGCGATTTTTAATATCTTAATCTCATCAAATGGCTTTCCATAGATCATAAGTCCAATTGGTAAACCCTGTAAATTAAAGCCACAAGGAACAGTCACTGCACTTAAATTAAGTATGTTACCGATTGCCGTATTACGTAAACAACTGACATTGATTTTCGAATAAGCGTCGAGACTTGAGTGACAAAAAGCAACCGATACCGGGGGCGTCATTACGGTGGGCACTAGAACCGCATCCACCGTTTCAAAAAACTGTTTTACATCGTTTCTAATAGCTTTAAGGCCAGCTTGAATGTCGAGGTAGTCAACTGCGCTAACCTCTTTGCCTTTAATCAGTCTGTGAGATACTGCCGGATCAAGCTCATCAAAATGCTCTTCTATCAATTTTCTATTGGAATAATAAGCCTCTGCGGCAATGACTAACCCTTTAGGGTTTAACCTAAGAGCCGCGTCAGCCATCTCGAATGATCGGTATTCAACCTTAGCTCCTAAATCAGCGAACACAGTTGATGTGGCTTGCACAGATGCTTCAACTTCTGGGTCGCAATCATCAAAAAAAATATTTTGAGCGTAAGCTAATCGTTGCTTGCTCATAAAGCCGTCAAGTTCTTTGCTATGCGGCTCCGAAATTCGTTGGAACGCCTTCATGGATGAATCATCTTCGTCATGCGTGGCAATTAAGCGATAGACCAGTTCTGCATCCGATGCGTCTCGAGTGAGTGGGCCCACAGAATCAAGCGTCCAGCTCAGAGGGTAAACGCCCCGACGACTCACTTGACCGACCGTTGTTTTAAGCCCCGTTACGCTATTAAAGGCAGCGGGGATACGCACTGAACCACCCGTATCGCTACCCAACGCCATCGGCACAAGACCGGCACCTACCGCCACTCCCGACCCACTACTAGAGCCTCCCGGCACGTGATGCTCTTTGGACCAAGGATTAAACGGGGTTCCAAGATCATTATTAATGCCAACACCACCATAAGCGAATTGGACTGTATGTGTTTTACCGACTAAAACAGCTCCGAGCTCCTGTAAACGACTTACGACATAAGCATCCTGACTAGGAATATTTTCACGGAGCAGCTCGGTGCCGGCTCGAGTCGGCACGCCCGCGACGTCGTACAAGTCTTTGAGGGCATAAGGAATACCGTGCAGAGGACCGCGATCAAGGCCCGCTTTGATCTCATCGTCAGCTGCTCTAGCATGTTTAAGCGCCCGAAGTTCAAAAACCTCAACGAATGCATTGAGCTTTTTGTTAAACCGATTGATTCGCTCTAAATAATTCCGAGTAATGCACTCTGAGGTTAACTCTCCAGACCGAATCTTTTGCCCTAAGTCGGTTATGGACGCGAACGGATCGAATGAGTTCAAAATGAATACTCCTCATAATTTTTAAAAACATTAACTGAATTAGGATGCCACAAAATACCTCAGACGATTACTCATCCCCCCAGTAGGGCGGGCAAAACGTCAGTGATTGAACCTCTTAGAACCACATCGGCTATGTTGTCATAGTGAGTTTCTTGATGATTGACGATGACCACGCCGGCACATGCAGTTTTGGCGGCATCAACAACACCCGCAATTGGATAAACCTGAAGCGTCGAGCCCACACACAAAAGAAGATCGCAATTATTTACAAAATCAAAAGCGGCTTTAATTTTTTTTTCGTCTAACGGTTGTCCAAATGAGATAGTGTCGCTTTTTAAAATACCACCACAACTCAAGCAAGTCGGATCCAAATCTCCAGACTTCACACGCTTAAGCTCTGAACGCATGCTCGTTTTTTTATTGCAAGACATGCATACCACCTTATGTATCGTACCGTGGATTTCTATCACTGTGTCCGGTTTGTTTCCTGCACTTTGGTGCAAACCATCAATATTTTGCGTGATTAATGCCAGCAGTTTTCCTGAAGACTCAAATGACGCCAACGAGTAGTGCGCGTCGTTAGGATTCGCACTTAAAGCTGGATGATGCAAGCGAGACTGCCAAGATAGTCGTCTAACCTCTGGGTCCGACATGTAGAACCGAATGTCAGACATTTTTTCCGCTAAAGGGTTTTCTGTCCACAATCCCTTAGGGCCACGAAAATCAGGAATACCTGAACCGGTCGAAATTCCAGCACCAGTCAAAACAACCACAGAAGAGGCTTCGCCGATCATAACTTGGGCATGGCTTAGTTTCGAAGCTTCAGTGAACATCGAGACTACCTAATTACGTCAAAGAGAAAGGGCAACACTCGATCAAGACGATAATCTAGATCCGAATGGTTATCGTCAAACTCTTCGTATGTGTGATTAACCTTAAGACCATGCAGTTTTTTCGACAAGATACGTGTCCCGTAATGGATAAAATATTGATCGCTAGTTCCACACTCAATCCATAACCCACCTAACTTCTTCAAATTTTTTTCATAACGCTCGGCTAGATGTATCGGGTCGTGGGCCAACCAACGCCTCCATCGCGAGGGAATTAACTCCCCCGTATCCATATCAAAAGGAACTTTAAATCCAAGAGGAACACTCGGGTCTGGATCATATGATGCCGCCATGCACAAGCTCATCAGACAGTGGCCCTCTGAGAATGTTATTTTTTCTCGAGACCATACTGAATTCAAAAAACGTTTCATTCGTCCATCATCAACACCTTGAGATATAAGGTCCCGTCTTAGTCTTTCGCGCTTCGAGTTGCTCACAGGTAGATAGCTAGTTCGTGTGAATTTAGCTAAAGTATCTAGGGTGTTGGGCCAGTCACGCCGATAAATAAAATCAAAGTAAGCATCGCCAGAAAGATTACCAATTGCACCCCAGACGTCAGGGTGCTTCATACCCTGAAGCATAGCTCCGTATCCACCAGATGATTTTCCAAAACATGCTCGATTTTTTGCGCTTGGCTTAGTTCGAAAATTTTTATCTACGAAAGGAACTAATTCCTGAATTAAATAATCGTCGTAGCTACCTAAAGCCGAGGAGTTAACGTATTGATTACCGCCAAGCGAAGTAAAGCAGTCAGGGAATACCACGATCAAAGATCCGATGGTCTCTTCGAAAGTGAGACGCTCTAGCCGTTGCTTCATATTCTCAGCGAAAGGTTTCCAATTGAGTCGAGCCGGGCCGGCCGAGGTGAATCCGGCCAAATCGTAAACCACCGGATACCGTTGGGTAGTGGACGAGTATCCCGGTGGAAGCCAGACCATGAGATCCCGTCGAATTGGATCTTTAAACTGATTACCTTTTAGAACCTTGGATACGTGAGCGATCCGCACTAATTCCCCTAAGGGATAATTTTTATATTTCAAAGGCATTAAAACTTATGAGAAATGGTTAATGATTTCAAATTTAAATCGATCTAAGACGCTTCACAAACTGTTTAATATGCTCACCTATTTCATCCGCGCTATCCTCTTGGATAAAATGTAAACCAGGCACCGTTACCTCAAGTTGGTTAGGCCACTGCCGACACAATTCGCGTTGCCTGCCTACGAGGATAGACCCAGGTTCGGCATTGATAAATAACTTAGGAACTTCTGCACGCGCAAGCCATTGTGAGTAGTCCTCAACGATATTCACGACCTCAAGCGGAGCACCCTGGATAGGAATTTGTCTAGGCCAGGATAGTGTTGGACGTCGATCTTCGCCAGGCACTTCGAACGGGCGGCGGTATTCAGCCATCTCCGATTCTTTCAACGATCGCAGAATAGACCCTGGTAGTACTCGCTCAACAAATACATTTTTATCTATAACCATCGCCTCGCCAGCCTCAGAGCGGAATCCTTGAAATACCTTACGAGCATTCTCTGGCCAATCATCCCAACTCAGAGCATCAACAATCGCCTCCATATAAACGATTCCCTGTACTCGTTGATCATGTTTACGTGCCCACTCAAACGCCAAGGCCGATCCCCAATCATGAATCACAAAAATGATTCGATCCCCAAGGTCGAGTTGTTCCCAAGCCGCGAAAAGATATTCCCTTTGTTCAGCATAAGAATATCGATCTGCGCCGGAATCAGGCAATTTATCTGAGTCTCCCATACCAATCAGATCACATGCGATCAACCTGCCCAACCCCTCACAATACGGCATAACGTTACGCCATAGATACGAAGATGTTGGATTCCCATGTTGAAAAACAATGGAGTCTCCTTCGCCGACATCGATATAGGCCATTTTGCTACCCTTGACGTCCATCGTTTTCTTAGAGGCATAAGGTAGGTCATTAAGCATTTTCATAAGCCCTCATCGTCCTTCAAACGAAGGTTTTTGCTTGGCGACAAACGAGGCAATTCCATCCTGAGCGTCTTTCGTCGTCACCATCCGAGTAATTTCTCTCGTCTCTCTCTCCATTTGCGATTCAAGCGTATCATTGGGAGACATCAGAACTAATCGTTTGACACCACCATGCGCAAGCGTAGGACCCTTCGCGAGACTGTGCGCTAGTTTATCCACCTCTGCTTGCAAGTCAGTTGGTGCGACCACCTTGTTGACAAGACCCCAATCCAGCGCCTCGTGTGCGTTCAGAGTTCGGTTTGTGAGATACAGCTCAAGCGCACGACGACGACCGATAACACGGGTCAAAAAATAAGTTGAGCTGCCGTCTGGAGTTAGACCGATATGAGTATAAGCGCTAGTGAATTTCGCTTTGTCTGACGCTATGACTAAATCACTACATGCTGCTAAGCTTAAACCAGCACCCGCTGCCGCACCGTTCACAGCCGCAATGACCGGCGCATCCAGCCAAGCTAAACGAGATATTGCGATATGGAGGTATCCGGTCATCTCACGAACAAGAGCTTCTAGACGGTCTTTATTCTCATAGAATTCACCAATATCACCTCCAGCACAAAAAGCCTTCTCGCCAGCTCCGGTAATCACAACGGCTCTTACGTTCTTGTCACCTGACATCATATTGACAATGTCATGAAGGTCTTTAGCGGCTTGTCCATTGACAGAGTTGAACGATTTTTCTCGATTAATCGTCACCCTAGCGATGTTATCTTCAAGGGTGTAAAGCATCGTTTCGAATTCCATTTCTTTCTCCTTATTAAATACTCGATTTTTTAACCTAATTTTCGCTAGCCTAGAACAGTGAAAATTGTAATTCCAATTCCTCAATCTTACGATACGTTCTAATTTTATGCTTGAGCCTTACTGACACGTCAAGCGCTCATACTCAATTGAGTTTATACATAAAGTGTAAAGTTCTAAGGTATACTCTCTCCTCTAAATAACTGTCGAAGAACGACGGTGCAACAAATTTCAGTTTAAAGTGGATTCCAAATACAGGGAGATATTTATGGCCGCATTATTTCAATCATTAGGGAAGACTATTATTGCCGGAATTATTATTTTGGTAGCCTTACTTCTTATAGCCTCTGGTACCGGCGACTCGAGCGGTATGTCGCACGCATGGGGCATATTTGTGATGAGGTGGTTACACGTATTGTCCGGTGTCATGTGGATAGGATTGTTATGGTATTTCAACTTCGTACAAATACCCTCAATGCCAAAAATCCCGGACGAACAAAAACCAGCGATTGGCAAGGTTATCGCACCCGCGGCACTGTGGTGGTTTCGTTACGGCGCCTTAGCAACCGTTGTCACAGGTATCATTTTAGCTTGGGGAAATGGTTACTTGGCTAACGCACTGGCCCTAGGAACCGGTCACTTAGCGATTGGGATCGGCATGTGGATGGCATTAATCATGGCCGCGAACGTATGGTTCATCATCTGGCCAAACCAAAAGAAAGCATTAGGAATCGTTACCGTTGAGGCTGATCAAAAAGCAGCCGCAGCGAAAATGGCGATGATGGGATCGCGCTTCAACACCATGCTATCCATACCGATGCTCTACATGATGGTTGCACAGCAAAATGGAGGTGGCGCACTAATTTGGTAGTCAGCGCTAAGAAATCCAGTAAAAAAGCCCACGCATTTGTGGGCTTTTTTACTTTGTACGGTCAGTGCGACCTCAACTCAATTATCTCAGCCTGTGCGCGAGACCCAAACGCCACTGTCGCGATACTCCAATGCCTAAGTAAATGAAAAATCAACCTCTGGCTTTTTGCCGCTCACAATGTCTGCAATGGCTGCCCCAGAACCACAGGATAAGGTCCATCCGAGGGTCCCATGACCAGTATTCAAGAATAAATTAGCATATCTGGTCCCACCGATGATAGGGACACTCGATGGCGTCATAGGCCTCAATCCAGCCCACTTTCGAGCATTTTCATAATCAATACCCCGAGGAAATAGCTGCTTGACTCGATTTGAAATACCCTCACAACGTGAATCGTTAACCGACAGATCATACCCATTGACCTCCGCTGTTCCTGCCACCCTTAAAAAGTCGCCAAGACGTGATATTGCCACTTTTCCATTCTCGTCCGTGATGCACACTTCAGGGGCTAAGCTCGGATCAATCACAGGAATAGTTAAAGAGTAACCTTTCACTGGGTAAATAGATGTCCTAAGACCAATAGGTCTCAGCAGCGCGTCAGTTGCGCTACCGGTTGCGATGACGTACGCGTCAGAATTTTTGACTGCGCTCATCCCGTCCTTAGTTTCCACACGAACACCGTGAATTGAGTCATTCGATCCCAAAAAGCCCAAGACTTTGGTATCGTACACAAAGTTAATCTTATGTTTACGCTTGCACGCTTCCTCAAGCTGCCTAGTAAACACATGAGCATCACCCGATTCATCATCCGCTGCATAAGTGGCACCTACCACAGGCACCGACGATTGCGCGAGCGCGGGCTCAATTCGAGTTAAATCATCTCGACTACATATCGACATATCAAGCCCATATTCAAGTTGTGAAGCTAACCGCACATTAGCCGCCTCGAATTCGGCTTCATCTGTGTGAATTTGAAGAATGCCTTTTGTGACCTGGTTGTACTGGAGTCGCTCACTATCCCGAAGCTCTTGTAAAAGACGACGACTGAATAAACCCATGCGAAGAATATTCAGCATGTTGTCGTGTGTTCGAGTCGGGAGGCATTCCATCAAAAAACGCAACCCCCATGACCACTGCCTCAAATCTGCACGCAATCGAAATAATAGCGGCGCATCCTCGCGACCGAGCCACTTGAGCACCTTGATAGGCGCACCCGGGTTGGACCATGGCTCTGCTTGGCTAACCGATATTTGTCCGCCATTTGCATAGCTAGCACCGAGCGCCGAGCCTGAGCCTTGATCTATCACTTCGACCTCATGCCCACGCTCAGCGAGAAACCAAGCACTTGTCATCCCAACCACACCAGATCCTACGACGATAACCCTCATTCTAAATATATATCCTTCCTCAACTCGCTGTTCTATCTACTGTGCAACCCAACCGCCATCAGACAAAATGTCGGTACCCGTGATGAATGATGCGGCGTCAGAACACAAAAATCGAGCGATCTCGCCGATTTGCTTAGGGTCTCCCCAACGATTTAAAGGGACATTCGACAGAAGCTCTTTGCTTTTACCTGGATCAGATCTGAAAGGAGCAGTTAAATCAGTGGTGTAAAAACCCGGGCTGATGGCAACAACATTGATTCCATCGGAAGCGTGTTCCAAAGCCAAACTTTTAGTAATCGCAAGAACGCCGTGTTTTGATGCGCAATAAGCGGAGCGACCGGCGCTCCCAACGTTCGCCATAATCGATGTCATGTTAATGACTCGGCCCCATTGATGTGTTTTCATATGAGGAACAAAAGCCCGTGAACACAAAAATACTCCCGTCAAGTTAGTCTCGAGCACCGTGTTCCATTCGTCTAAGGAAAAATCTATAAGATTTTTGCGAATCGCCGTGCCCGCATTGTTAATCAATATATGGGCAGGACCGAACCGCTCTTTAACTTTCTTCTCCAACTGCTCGACTTCAATCTCGGAGCGAACATCACAGATAAAGGTATCTGCGTCAACTCCGACTTCATCTATTAAATCCTTCGACTCTAGAAGTTTATCTTCGTCTCTACCTACGCAAGCTATCGCTGCGCCATCATGGGCAAGACTAAGAGCCATAGCTCGACCTAGCCCGCGACTGGCTCCAGTGACAACTGCAATCTTTCCCTTCAACGGCTTGTCCGACATAACTCTCTCCCAGTTCGTCTTTTATGTAAAACCTGAGTATACAACCAACGGTGCTGTTAACATTTAGGTATAGTTTTTGTTTAATTTAATTGCAGCAGTTCGTAAAATCAAAAAAGATAATGGTTCAAAACCTACATATAAAGCATTGGCCTAACCACTTACCAAAAAGTCTCGAAATGCCACAGAAGACGGTATTTGAAAACTTGGTTAATTCTAGTGAGCGATTTCCTGAGAAACCAGCGGTAGTCTTTTACGGCACCCAGGTGTTATATCGAGAGCTATTGAAACAAACTGAACAACTTGCTAATCATTTGAAAAATGAGTGCCTGATTAAAAAAGGTGATCGGGTTATTATCGATTTGCAGTCGTCACCTCAATTTATAATTAGTTATTACGCCGTGTTATCAATAGGCGCTTTGGTTATTCCAATAAGTCCGATGAACGTTCGCGATGAAATCAATCACTACTGTTCCGACTCTGGGGCTCGAATCGCAATAGTTAGTCAAGATGTCATGCACGAGTTCACCGGAGTCATAGAACAAGGGCTTGTGGATCAAGTCATTGTGGCTACTTATTCCGACTTTATTTCAAAGAACTTCTCTGGTGAAGTGCCAATTAATATCTCAGCGCCAAAAATGAAACTTAAACTGTCAAAAACGATCAGTTGGGCCGAGACCCAACGTAAAGTTGACAGCTCAAAGCGCGCTCAGGTCGCTCCAAGTGATCTCGCAGCCATCCTGTATACCTCAGGAACGACAGGACGGCCCAAGGGGTGCGTCCATACGCATGAAACGATCCTACGGAATATTGAAGGGGCTTTACTATGGGAAGGGGTTAGCCCTTCGTCAGTTCTGCTCTCCACAGCACCATTTTTTCATGTGACAGGAATGCAACACAGCATGAATGTGGGCATCGCCGCTGGGAGTTCGCTTGTTATCTTACCTCGATGGGACGCTAAAATTGCTGGTGAACTTATCGAACGCTACAGATGCACCCATTGGGCAAACGTACCAACTATGGTTGTTGATCTTTTAGCAGAACCAACGGTTGAGACCAAGGATCTGAGCTCACTTCAGAATATTTTTGGTGGGGGCGCATCCATGCCAGAGGCGGTGGCACAGAAATTATTTGACCGATGCGGGGTTAAATACATGGAGGGATACGGCATGACCGAGGCGATATCTCAAACCCATATTAACCCCCCGCAAGAACTTCGCAAACAATGCCTAGGTATTCCGACATTCGATACCATATCGACCGTCATTGACCCAGATACACTGTGCGAACTTCCTCCTAATGAGACTGGGGAAATAGTAGTTTCTGGTCCTCAAGTCATGCTTGGTTATTGGGATCGGGAAGACGCTAATAAGGAGAGTTTCCTGAACATCGAGAATAATCGTTTTTTTAGGACAGGGGATCTTGGCAGGTACGACGAAGATGGATTCTTCTATATCTCTGACCGAATCAAACGAATGATTAATGCCTCAGGATTCAAAGTGTGGCCAGCGGAAGTTGAGGCTACACTCTATAAACACCCTGCAATAAAAGAATTAGCTATTATTTCCTCGCCAGATCTGCGCAGAGGCGAAACAGTGAAAGCAATGATTGTTTTGAAAAATGCGTTTCAAAGTAATGTATCTGAGGAGGACATCATTACATGGTCGAGGGAGCAAATGGCTAGCTACAAAATTCCACGACTCGTCGAATTCGTTAAAGACTTACCACGATCTGGCTCAGGCAAAATCCAATGGCGGCTTCTTCAAGAAGCCGAATGGCAAAATCAATCACAGTGAATCTGACAGAATCCGAGAGAATCCAAATGACAACAATAAATGATCATGATCAGGCACTCCAACAAGAGATCAATACTGTGTATGAAGAGCAAGAAGGCGAAATAGTCTCTTTTTTATGTGATCTAATCAAGCACCCGAGTCTACTTGGAGAAGAGCACAGCGCACAGAATCTAATGGAAGAAACGTTCGTTAATTTAGGGCTCGACATTGACCGGTTTCCGATAAATCACGAAGCATTAAAATCTGTCGATGGATACTCCCCATCAGTTGGCGAGTGGGATGGTCACGACAACATCGTGGGTATCCACCGGGCTCGGTCCAACAACAAAAGATCGCTCATCCTCAATGGTCACATTGATGTTGTACCTGTAGGTGCGGAAGACCTATGGTCTTCAGGACCCTTTAACCCCACCATCAGCAATGAGCGCATCTTTGGTCGTGGTGGCGGAGATATGAAAGCGGGCATTGCTGCCTACGTATTTGCCTTTAAAACACTAAAGAAACTTGGATACCGACCGGCGAGCGATGTCTTTCTGCAATCAGTTGTTGAGGAGGAGTGCACTGGAAACGGCGCGCTAGCTTGCTTACATCGAGGCTACAGAGCTGACGCCGCGATCATTCCAGAACCCTTCAATGAGACAATTATGTCCGCCCAAATGGGGGTGATGTGGTTACAAATCGAAGTCACTGGAAAACCTGCGCACGTCTTACACGACACAAAAGGAAGTAATGCAATTGAAGCGGCTTTTAAAATTTGGGCTCACCTCAAAGGTTTAACTGTAAAATGGAATCATCAAAAACACCCTGCATTTGAAGATACAGAGAATCCCGTCAAATTTAATCTTGGAAAAATTAACGGCGGTGAATGGGCTTCATCCGTTGCCACCAAATGCACCATGGATATCCGGTGCGGCTTCTACCCGGGAGAGGAGCCAAAGGATGTTCGAACATCCATAGAAAATCACTTAAACAAGGCAATCAGTGGCGATGCAAGTTTAGCTGGAACCAATCACTCAATTTCCTACCAAGGATTTCAATCACCTGGATGTGTCGTCGATACCAGCAGCGAGTTCATTCAACTGTTGAGTAGTACGCATGAGGCCGCGTTGGGCAGACCCACCCAATTATTTGCCAGTGCCGCCACGACCGATGTAAGAACGTTCGAACTATACGGGCACATTCCAGCAACTTGTTACGGGCCAGAAGCATTAAATATTCATGGCATCGATGAATCGGTCTCTATTAAGAGCACGGTTGACGTCAGTCGAGTCATCTGTCACTTCATCACTCAATGGTGTGGAATCGAAAAAGACAGATAGACACAAAAATATTCCAGATTATCGCTTTTGGTTATATCGCAAAAAATTGAAATCACACCCCAGGGGGGCTTGGGTCACCGTCTCGTAGTAAAGTCGCGCGTACCCTCTACTCGGGATATCAGGTGCCTTCCAATTTCTTTGACGAAGTGCCAGTTCTTCTTCAGAAACTAAGAGATCCAGCTTTTTCTCCTTCACCGACAGTCGTATTTGATCACCCGTTCGGACAAAAGCTAAGCTTCCGCCTGAAGACGCATCGGGCGAGACGTGCAATACAACTGTACCGAAAGCAGTACCGCTCATTCTCGCATCCGAAATACGAACCATATCCTTTACACCTCGCGCTGCGAGCTTTTTAGGGATAGGTAGATACCCTGCCTCCGGCATACAAGACGCACTTTTTGGGCCCGCATTTTTCAAGACTAAAAAATCGTCCTCTGTCACGTCTAACTCTTCCGAATCGATGCGACTGCTCAGATCCTCTAACGATTCAAAAACTACGGCCCTTCCCGTACGCTCAAAAAGTCTAGAATCAGCAGCGGCCCGTTTTATGATGGCGCCTGTAGGTGCTAAAGTACCAAAAAGCGCAATTAATCCACCCTCCTTTTGATACGGCTCTTTAAACTTACGAATAACATTTCGATCCACCCATTTCGGCGGTTCAGATAACCATTGTCCTAAAGTTTCACCCGTAACAGTCAAACAATCTAAATGCAGTTGATGTTTTAATTCATGCAAAACAGCAGTGAGACCGCCAGCCGCAAAGAGATCTTGCATATAATGATCGCCAGTAGGCTTCAAATTAACCAAAACAGGCGTCTCATCGGAGATACGATTGATTGTTTCAAGCGGCAAGTCAATTCCACATCGCCCAGCGATAGCCGCTAAATGAACAACCGCATTGGTTGATCCGCTAATCGCAAGTAAGACCGTCAGAGCATTTTCAATAGCCTTCGAAGTAATAATTTGTTGCGGCAAAGGTGAGCCGCTCACTGCCATTTCCATGGCACGCTCACCACAGGCCTCAGCCAGACGAAGTCGATCAGCATGAACAGCCGGAATAGCCGCCCCGCCAGGCAAGCTCATAACGAGAACCTCAGTAATACAAGCCATCGTGCTCGCCGTACCCATTACCGCGCAGGTGCCAGCCGTCGTTGCTAGCTTGCCCTCGATATCGTTGATTCTTGCATCGGAGATCTCTCCCGCTCGATATTTGCCCCAAAACCGTCGACAATCTGTACAAGCACCCAACTGTTCGCCTTCGAAAGGCATTGCCAACATGGGGCCGGTGACTAACTGAATAGACGGGATATTAGCCGATGCAATACCCATAAGTTGAGCAGGAACGGTCTTGTCGCAACCACCAATCACAACACATGCATCAATAGGTTGAGCCTTCAACATCTCCTCAACATCCATTGACATGAGATTTCTAAACATCATGCTGGTGGGAGATAGAAACACCTCACCCAACGAAATCGTCGGAAAATCAATCGGCAAACCCCCACGCTTTAGAACGCCTCGTTTCACTGCTTCAACCAAATCTGGCATCGACCGGTGACAATTATTGAATCCGCTGGGTGAGGTTGCTATACCAATAATAGGGCGACTTAAACTGTCTAACGAGTAGCCCATTGATCTGGCAAATGAGCGGCGAAGATATGCCGCAAAACCAGGGTCACCGTAATTCGTCAAGTTTCGCGTGATACCTTGACTCATATTTTTTGGGTCAGTCATAAAATATTTACCGTTGACTATCGATTACTAAGTTTACGAGTCTTAAACCCTCTCTGAATGTGCACCCAAGCAACCAGGGGGAGCGCTAGTCCAACTACCCAATGAACGATTGCGCTAACATCTCGAATCCCTTCCGCACCTAAATAATATAGGAAATAGCCCGATACACTTAGCACCGCCATAGTCAACAACATAAAAATACCTGTCCACAGATTACGACGCATAGTCCAAGCACGCACTATGTGGCCTGGGATCACACTGCCAAGCCCAATCATCATTAAGGCTGCTGTTATTCCGTGGGTCGAAATGAGAAAGTGCTCGATGGGATGATGCATCGGCCCAAATTCACCTTCAATACGAACAAAATAATGAAAATAAAGCCATAACGCACCAGATAAAGTCAACACCACGCCGACAACGTAGAGATACCATTGATGAATTTGACCAAGTTTAATTGGCATAGCTTGTAATAGTCTTTTCCGTTCTTGGATAGCTCGTCACATGCTCACCATCGACAAGAAATCCGCGTGCATCAAATTGATGAAGTAACGTGTCACCCTCGCTTTTAAGCATTAGGATACACTTTGTGAGCGCATCTGCCATAACACAAGTGGGCGCCATGACAGAGGCAGAAACGCCGAAAGGCACGGCACGTCCTGTCCGAGGATCTAGAACGGCTCCAGATTGGTTATAACTTTTTTCATCATGATAAATAGCGCTAGTGGCGAACGCGGCATCTTTCAATTCTAACGATACGACCGATTCACTTGGCCGCAATGGATGGCGCACGAAGATGGGATGAGGCGCACCAAAAACTCTGATATCGCCCCCGGCATTGACGTACCCAGAAGGAGTGGACTGACTCTGTAAATATTCAACTGCCTGATCAACCGCATAACCTTTCGCGATTCCTCCGAGATCAATCGAACCGGCAGCCACTCGGCAAACTTTTCTCTCATCCATCAACTTGAGAATACGACCGTTATTCTTTTGAGCAGCAGAGATACTGAATACGCCGCGACTGAGAGCTGTGAGATGTTCGGATAATTGCAAGATAGACCAAAGTTGCTGCGAAACCACTAAAGATCCGTTCATTTCTAAATCATTAATTTGCGAAACTTCACTTTGTTTATCAAACCGACTCATGGCGCGTTCTATGTTTTCAATTTTGAGGAAGGACTCGGAAATCAATTCCTGCGCCTCCGCCGCCTCAGTGTCGCTAACTCCGATTTCCACCACCGTACCCAGTAGAGGACGTGCCCGCTTATTGACTTTTGAGGTAAACGTCATAAGTTGCCAACACCCGGTTAACCCCCTCGGTTATGTGTCGGCAAGACATTGTTGCTCCAGAGATATTCTTAATTTCTTCCCCTAAATCTAACTGTGAGCCCGGCTTACTGCCCACAAACTGCGCTCGCCAACGCGGGTTACGAATTTCATACCCATAGCTCTCACGGTAGACCAAAATCTCAATTTGCCTAACCTCTCCTGAAGGACTTAACGCTAACGCATAAGTTATGTACTCATGCTTACCTATCACCTCATCCACAATAAAATAGCCCGACACCTCGCCCCCATCAAACACCGTCCACGTGGGTAGGGTTCGTCGATCAACTTTCACGCCGGAAGCCGCCTTTATCGCTTTTTTTGCGGCGCTATTGATTTTGATATCAGACTTTTCGAACGAAGCAGACTCGCCGAACATGAGCTTTTGAGCCTGCTCAACAGTTAGATACTCGGCCGCTTGAACCTGTCCGGCGACCGCAACAGCTGCCACGGGAATTCCAATTAACTTGAACCAGTCATTATTCATCTTGATTGGCGTATCAGAGGGTTGTCGAGAGCACTACTTTACCAATCACACGCTTTTGAAGAAGCTCGTTAAGCGCCTCACCTGCTTGCTCAAGTGGATACACCTTATGAATGTGTGGTGATATTTTTCCCTGGTCAAAAAGATCCATCAGCTCTTGATTATTACTCTTATTAAGGTCTGGCTCACGTTTCGTAAACTCACCCCAAAAAACACCAACTACCGAACACCCTTTGAGTAACGGTATGTTGAGGGGTACTTTCGGAATCTCACCAGCGGCGAAACCAACAACCAGAAATCGTCCACCCCAACTCATATCCCGTATCGCTTTCTCAGAAAAGGACCCACCAACAGGGTCGTATATCACATCAACCCCGACCTTGCGTGATTTCCTTCACACACTGGCGTAAATCGTCCTCCGCGTAATTGATTAAGTGATC